>CAJUOF010000083.1 GCA_910587905.1 uncultured Lachnospiraceae bacterium | reverse complement strand
GCCGCTTTTTCTATGGCCTCTTCGTTTTACTCTGCTGCACCGCGTTCATAGCCAGTGCCACAAAAATAATTCCGTAAGCCAGGAACACCCGGAAATACTCCCCGATCTGACTGTCCGCAAACAGGGAGGTTCCCACCTGGGGCGATACGGCAAAAATCGCATGGAACAAAATCACTCCAAGAATTGCATGCTTGTTTCCGGCCTTTACCACCGACGCGCCTCCCACCAGGAGGGCTGCCACGGCCAAAAGAGCAATCTGCTCATGGGCAGAATAGGTATTCATGGTTCCGATATCCTGCAGGCGGATGATCTGTCTCCAGGCGGCAAATACCGTCGAAAGGATCAAGGCGATGATACGGGTGCGGTCCACCTGGATGCCGGACACGGTAGCCACCTGTTGGCTCAGGCCGACCGCCCGGAAATCGTGGCCCAGTTTGGTTTTAAAGATCCAATTGTTGAACAGACACAGAAGCAAAATACAGATCAGCGCCGACACCGGGAAGGATACAAACCGCATGGTAAATTCGGCCTTCTCACTGAGTCTTGGCAACAACAGCAACACCACGGCACACACGGCCATTCCCACACACACGGCCACCAGGGACGCCTTGACCGGCAAAGATCTTTTCTGCTTCCTCCAAAGGGCAAGCCCCAGTCGGACTGCGGCCGCCGCCAAAAGGAGAATGCCGGCAAGGAGCGCAAAGTCTGCCAGATTGGTATTCCAGACATTGGTCAGGGAATATTTGAAATTATCGGTAAATCCCAGGGAACTCTTGATCCCCACTCCATTGTCATTCATCATCGCTTGGTCCGGAAAGGGAATCACCGTACCGATTAAATACAAATAGATAAACTGGTAAATTCCATTTGCCAGATAACCGAGAATCATGGAGGCGATCATTTCATTTCCCTTGGTCTTATTTAAGACCTTTCCCACAAGAAAGCCGCAGATCACCGCAATCGGGGTACTCAAAAGGATACTCACCAGAAAAGACGGAAACCCGGTGATCCCCCAGGATACCGTATGGATGATAGCCATCTGTCCCGCCATGGCTCCGATGACAATACTGAAGTTTAAGCCCAATCCCGCGATCACCGGGATGATCAGTGACAGTACCAGGAACATATTCCGGCAGAACCTGGAGGCGATCTCCTGGAGAAAGACGATGGGAGCCACCCCGGACACAAGGTAAGCCGCCGCCGCAAGGATCACAAAGAAAATCACCACATTATATTTTTTAATCCCGTTTCCCATGGTCTGTAAACGGGAGTTTTTCGTCTCACCCATCCTACACCTCCCGCTTAATTTTTGTCAGCGCATACACGATGATTCCGTTACTGACAATGATACGGACAATTTCCGCCAGATTGCTGTCCGGAGCCAGTGCATTGGCCACCGGCGTCGACGTGGCGAGGATTCCGTTGAATAACAGGGGGCCGAGCACCACATTTCCGATCGAAGCCTTCCTGGTAGTCGCTCCGCCGATGAGCACCGCAGCTACCGCCAGAAAGCTCATTTTGAGGGGCGCTGTGTAGAGCTGCAAAAAACCATAGCTCTGGGCATAAAAAAGAATCCCGACGGCACTGATCATGGTTGAAAGCATCGTGCCAAGAATCCGATTTGTGTTGACGTTGATATCCAAGGCCTGGGCAAACTTGGGATTCTCCCCGGCCACACGCATCATTCTTCCCGTCCTGCTGTTTAAGAACAGGCCGAGAAGCAGGCTGAAAGCCGCACAGACCAACATGAATCCAAGGGGAATGGTGATGCTCCCCACCTTCACCGGCAAAAAGTCATTGAGCATATGGCCGAAGGTGGCTGAAAGCTCCACATTCAAGCGGACACCGCCTCCCATGGCCAAACGCAGTGTGTCGTTCGTGATCGGGAGAAACACCCAGACGATGCACATCAGAGAGACAAACGCAAACCCCACATAGGTGGCGATCATCATCTCCGATCCTTTGATGTAGTTGAGAAGCTTTCCGTAAAGAGCCCCGACTAACGCCGCAAAGACACACCCGAAAAGCCCTGCCATCACCAGACTCAAAAGTCCCGTAAACCCAAACTCGATAGACAAAACGCCTCCCAGGAGGCCACAGGAAATTCCCAGAGTTGAAGCAAAATTTAATCCACAGCCGGAAAGCACACTGGGCACCATGGCCAACACCAGAACAAAATTCATGCACCAGCGCACCAGAACATCCGATACGGTCGCCCCGAAGGACAGATCCATCACATAGGTCACTGCCAAAAGTGCAAGGAAAAACAGAGAAATGATCAGCCTCGCAGAGCCGAAGCGTTTCAGACCGTTTACGATTTTTTCACTCATGTTCTGCCACGCTCCTTTCTTTTTCTTTTGTCTCATACCCCATCATGTAGAGACCGTATTCCCGGTCCGGAGCATCGGGAGGCAAAATTCCAACCACGGTTCCGTCAAAAATAATGGCGATCCGGTCGCAGACAGCGCGAAGCTCCGCAAGCTCTGAGGAGGTGATGATAATCGTCATCCCACGTTCCTGATTCAGTCGGACTAAATATTCCATCAAGAGCCGTTTCGCCCCGATATCGATCCCCCTGGTCGGTTCTGAAACCAGCAGAATATCCGGTTCCAGAGAGAGTGCTCTGGCCACGCAAACCTTCTGCTGATTGCCGCCGCTTAAGCGTCTGGTATACTGCGACGGCCCCGTACAACGGATATCCAGGGCCTTGATCATCTCCTGGGCATGGGCGCGGATCTTCTTCTTGTCAATCTGGGTAAAAAAGCCGAACCGACGCAGATATTTCTTCTGAACTTTCATAGCGGCAACGGCTATGTTGTCTTCAATGGAGTTATCCAAAAGAAGCCCCGTTCCCTTTCGGTCCTCCGACACAAAGGCGCAGCCCTGTTTCAGAATCTTCTGGGGCGTGATCTTAGATACAGGTTCCCCATTGATCAGGAGCTCTCCCTCGGAAGGACAAATCCCCATGATGCCGTTGGCAATGGAAATTTTTCCCTGCCCGGCCAGCCCGGCCAATCCGAAGATCTCCCCCTTTTTCACCTGAAGACTGACGCTTTTCGTCCGTTCTCCCGGCATATCCACAGCAAAATTTTTAAGCTCCACGGCAAAGGGAAGGTTCTCGTCCGTGCAGGCTCTTGTCTTTTCAAAAGCCTCTCCCATCTTCCGGCCGATCATCATCTCCGCGATCTTTACCGTATCCGTCTCTCCGATTGGCATACTGCCGACCAGCTCCCCGTCTCGAAAAACCGTCACCTGGTCGGCCACTTCCATCACCTCGTCCAAACGGTGGGTAATAAAAATGATTGCAATTCCGGAATCGGCCAGCTTCCGCATAATTCCAAGCAATACACCGGCCTCGCTCTCCGTCAGCACCGCCGTCGGTTCATCGAACACCAGAAGCTTGATATTTTTCTTGTCGATCTCTCTGGAAATCTCCACGAACTGCATATGTCCCACCGGCAGGCGGTCCATCAGTGTCTGCTCACTCACCTCCATTCCCACCTGGTCCAGAGCCGCTCTCGCATCCCGGCCCATCTGATCAAAGTCAATGACAGACAGATACCTGCCTCCAAGCTTCCCCGCCAGAGAATTCTTTAACGGTTCCCGGTTAAGTTTGATATTCTCTGCAATGGTAAAACCGGGAATCATCATAAATTCCTGATGGACCATTCCAATTCCGGCCTCCATAGCCCTGATGGGCGTATCGATCTGAACCGGTTTCCCCTCCCTCCGAATTTCGCCCTCAAATCCACCGCTGTCCTGAATAACCGGCATTCCAAACAGGATATTCATAAGCGTAGATTTTCCCGCCCCATTTTCCCCTAACAGAGCATGGATCTCGCGGGGCTTTACCAAAAGCTCCATATCCTTAAGAACCGTATTTTCCCCATAGCGTTTCGTGATGTGTCTCATTTCAAGCAAATAGGTGTCCATGGTCCCTCATCTCTCCTCTCCCTTTATCTTTCAGGAAAAACGCCGGGGCACATGCCGCCATAGCTGCTCGCCCCGTGCACATAAAAGTCATGCAGCACAATCGGTTCTCAATTGCGCTGCATGGCTGTCAAAATCCGTTCCTGTCACAGATTTTTTTGAAGATTTTTACAGCATAGCCCAGGGACCAAGCACCAGTGCGAAGTTGTCATACTTCACGCCATTCACGTCATAGGTGTTAAAGCTGATATTTCCCTCGTCCGTTCCGGAAGCCCTGATCAAAGCGTCCTTGAAGGCCGCCATATCCACTTTTCCATCCGTCTCACCGTTCAAGTAGGCCAAGGCATACTCCACAGCCGTATTCATTTCCATGACCACGGTGGGAATCATACGGGTAGAGAAACGGCCATTGTCATCCGTCTCTTTCAGCTTCTCCTGGAGCGCTCCGATCATCCACTCATAGTCATTGGTCTTATCTTCGGGAACCGACAGGCCAAGGGCTTCTGCATAACCACAGAAGGGAGAAGACTGGCTGGGATTCATATAAATTCCCTCACCCGCATCATAGAGGGCCTTGATCACGGCCGGAGTCGACATCGTGTTCGTATCAAAGAAAGCCGTATTCGATCCGTAAGCCGCCAGCTCCTTGGGAACATCTTCAATGATGAACTGCTGCGTTCCCGCCGTGCCGGCATCTGACTGGGGATCAGGAATCGTCACACGGACAAACTCAATACCCAACTCTTTGCAGCGCTCTTCACACTGATTTCCGGAGTATGCCACTTTCTCATAACCCTGATGACGGGGGAACGAATAATAAACCATCGTCTCCGTCCCCATCTCTTTTGCCCGCTCCGCCATCTGCGCACCTGCGGAATAATTGTCATAGTCAATACAGATATCTGCCGCTTCGCAGGCTACATCCGGATCTTCGTTGGGTCCGCCATTGATGTAAAGAATATCAGAGCGGACCTCTTTTGCCTTTGCAATGGCCGCCGAGGCGCCAGGTACGCCCTGCACAAAAATTACGACTTTGATATCCGGGTCGGAAACCAGGGACAGCATATTGGAAATCGTCGTCTCTTCCTCACTCATGAAGTTGTCCGGATAGGTCTGGATTACCACCTTATCCTCTCCAAGCTGCTTCTGCCACGCTTCGGCACTGCGGTACTCTTCTTCACTGATGGCTACCGTGCCGACCATCAGGCCGATCTTTCCCTCTCCGACTGCCGAAGAACCTCCATCCTCAGCACCCTCGCTCCCTGCATCCTGCGCACCTTCAGACGCTTTTGCTGCCTCACCTTTGTCAGAATCCGCCTTATTTCCACAGGCCGCCAGGGACAAAGCCATGGCTAATACCAGCAAGACAGAAACCAAACGACGAATAAAAAAACCGGCCGTCTCCCTTTTTCACGGACCATGAAGTCTCTGCCGCAAAAAAGGAACACAGCCGGCTTTTTCCAAATGCTCTCTAATAGACTTTACAAGTTTTTATTTCACGGTCCTCATGGCAGCCTCCACCACGTGTCCCACCAGGACGGAGGTGGTCACGGCTCCCACGCCGCCGGGAACGGGTGTGATGGCCTCCACGATGGGCTCCACCTCGCTGTAGACGGCGTCGCCTGCGATGGCGCCCTTGCCGCCCTTGCTGTTGGGCTTCTCCGCATCCCAGTTGATGGACACGTCAATGACGATCTGTCCGGGGCTCACGAAGTCTTTGGTCAGGCTGTTTAACACACCGGCCGCAGAGACCAGAATGTCCGCTTTCTTTGCGATCTCGGCCGTGTTGACGGTCCTCGTATGGCACACGGTGACAGTCGCGTTCTTTGCCATCAGCATCATGGCGGCCGGCTTTCCTACCACCAGGCTCCGGCCGATGACCACGGCGTTTTTACCCTTGCAGTCGATCCCGTAGTAATCCAGGATCTCCATGCAGGCCTGAGGAGTGCAGGGAGGGAAGCCCAGGGGCTTTCCGGTGAATACTCCCGCCATGGAGCCGTCGGTCATGCAGTCCACGTCCTTGGCGGGATCCAGCACATTCTCGATCTCGCTCTGATCTGCCTTCAAATGCTTCGGAAGAGGACGGAACATCAGGACTCCGTGGATGGAATCATCCTTATTGACCTTGTCGATGACCTTCAAAAGCTCTTCCTTGGAGATATCCTCCGGGAGCAGGATCTTTTCCACTTCGACGCCCAGAGTTTCGCATCTCTTGGTGGCGCCCTTCTCGTAGGAAATATCGCTGGAATTCTCGCCGACCCGGACGATCCCCAGCTTGGGAACGATCCCTTTCTCTTTCAGTTCTGCCACCTGCCCCATGATCTTCTCATTCAATGCGGCGGTAACTTCTTTGCCAAGCAGCTGCTTTGCCATTCTCTTATCCTCCTAAACGATTGATCTGCCGATCATTATTTTAACCTTCCAAGAACGCTCTCGAACACCTCATCGGCCAGCTTCGTGTATTTTGCCAGCATGGCGTCGGCCTTCTGGTTCAATTCCTCCGCATACTCTCTGTTTGCCATGGACTTGGTGTTGATGTAGACGTTCAGGCTGGCGCCCTGGAGGGCAGCCTTACAGAAGGCGGCTCCCACGCCGGCATCGCTGATAGCCAGGGCGGAACCCTTGGCGGCAAATTCCACGATCAGGTCCAGGGCCTCGCAGCATTTCTCCATGATCTCCATGGGAACGGAGCAGGCGTCCTTTAAGACGATCTCCATGACCCGGGCCTTCTCGGCCTTCTCCTCTTCCGTGGCCCTCGGCATGCCGTAAGCCTTGGAGAGGGGCTCGAACACCTCGGCGTCCCGCTCGATGAGGGTCAGGAGCTCTTTCTGGAGGGCGTCCGCCTTTCCCTTGAGCTCCCACATCTCCTCTTCCACGTCCGCGTATTTCTTCTTTCCAACGGTCAGGGAGCCCACCATGTTTCCGAGGGCCGTGCCGACCGCTCCCACCAGGGCGCTGGCGCCGCCGCCGCCGGGAACCGGGGCTTTGGAAGCAAGTACTTCCACAAATTCATTGCACTGCACGGTTGAAAAACCCATCTTTTTCTACCTCCGTTAAGTCATGTTCAATCGAGTAGGGGTACGCTCTTTTCCCTACTCGCTGTGCCGGGGCGGGGCCGCATAAGCGGCCATATTTCCTCTCCGCCCCGTGTGCATCAGCAAAGAGGGACAGCCGGAAGACTGTCCCCCCTGAGTATTTCTATATTGTTTAGAACAGTCCGGTGATCTTTCCGCTCTCGTCCACGTCGATCTTCTCGGCCGCGGGCACTTTGGGAAGTCCGGGCATGGTCATGATCTCCCCGGTCAGGGCCACGATGAAGCCCGCGCCCGCGGAGATCTTCAGGTTCCGCACCGTCACCTCGAAGTCTTTCGGGGCGCCGAGCTTGGTCTGGTCGT
>CAJUOF010000082.1 GCA_910587905.1 uncultured Lachnospiraceae bacterium | reverse complement strand
CTGGTATTCCAGCGACATATTGTTGTAATGGTCGTGGCCGCAGAACACGGCCTTGGTGCTCCCCAGGGACACCATGGCATCAAACAACCGGCTGGGATAGTCGGAGCAGCAAACCTTGTCGGCCGTCCTCTCCTTGTTCTCCCCGAAAAACCAGGTCACCTCGTCACTGCCCGCCTCATAAAGCTCCCAGGCGGTCCGGTATTCCTGCAATGGAATGTGGAAAAATGCCATGGAGAAAACCGTATCCCCCTCTTCCTCGCTCAATCGCCTTATCTCCCCTTCATACCATTCCACCTGGTCGTCGTGTATGTAATCGTAGGCGTTTAAGCCCTCGCCGGTGTAAGCGTTGGAATCAATGAGAAACAACGCCTGATTCAAAGTCCCGTCCGGATTGCGGATTTCAATGAGCTGGTTGTTCCTGCCAGTAATTCCCGGCTGGACATACGGGTAGAGCAGGTTCCCTGAGGTCTTATAGGACAGGGACTTGTAAAGCTCGTTCAAATCCCCCTCCGACAAAGTGGCAAGACCCTCCGCATCGTGATTCCCGTAGGTGAAGGCCCAGGGAATGTCCACGTTTCTCATAAAGGCGGCAAACTGGCCCACGGGGGCGGAATTGTTGAAGGACAGGGACATGACGCCCAGGGGAAAGGACATGTCGCCGGTGACCACCACCAGGTCCGGCCGTGTGTGTTCAATCTCGGCGTAGACCGCCTTTAGAGCTTTCAAGTCCTTCCGGTAAGAATAGAGGCTCCCACCCAAGTGGATGTCCGTCAGATGGAGAATCTTAAAATCCTCCTCAGAGGCGGTAATGGTGTAGACGCCCGTTTCTTCATTATAAGAGATTTTGTGGTCTTCATGGGGCACCACCGGAAGGGAATTGATGTAGGGCTGGGTGTACCAGGTGTCCCTCTGTAAAAAACCGTAGCCGAAGATCAAGAGAGCCGCCGACAGAACAAGTCCCAATCGTCTTCTGTTGACCACCAGGTTCTGGTCCGTCAGCTTCCTCCTGAGAGTCATGTCGTAACCAAACACACAGAGGGCAAAGCCCGCCGCCAGAAGACCGTTGCTCCCATAGCCCAGAAATTTTCGAAATACGGCCGTCAAAAGTACGGCCAGGATCCCATAGGCCACGGAAAAAATCAGAATCCCGTTGCGATGCTTTCTGCAGACTTTCCGGTCCGGAAAACCGATCCTTTTCTGGGCCATCTGAAAACAGAAAAAGTTCTTGATCACCAGGTATGCCGGAATCTCAAACAGCAATATATTGGATAAAAGATTTTCCACCAGCTCCGCCGGCTTGGAATTCCCAAAAATGAAGAACCCGAATTCCACCACGAAAAAGACGGTGAAAAAAGCCGCACAGAGAGCAATCCCGTTGAGCCTCCGTTTCGTGTACCGGTCGGTCAGTCGGCGGAAATACAGATAGGACTTCGTATCGTAAAGGGCCGTCTCATATTCTTTTTCCAGACGGAGGAATTTTCTTCCCACAAGCGCCGCCAGAACCACAAGGAGCGCTGCCTGGAGCAGGACGAAAATCGCCGAGAGGGGCGCCGCAAACAGGTCATAGATCAGCCAGAAGCAATTCGCCAGAACACCCACCGCTAAAAGAGAGAATACGTAGATCCGCCTCCGTTGCCGCTTCGTCTCCTTCCGGACCAGAGAAAAATCTTTTACAGCCTCCCCGGTGCGCCAGCGGGCCACGTCCTCCTCCGTATATCCCGCAAGCTTCGCCATGTCGGACAGCTTCCCGCAGCTTCCCATGATTCCCTCGAAGGCATCGCTCTCGGAGCCTTCTTTCAAAAGCCTTTTGTATTCTCCGAGAAGGGCCTTCTCGACCACCTCCCTGGCCTTTATGACCTCCAGGGAATAGGGGATGTCCTCAAAATAGAGAGCCACCAAGTCTTTGATCCTTCTATCCATGTGTTTTCCTCCGGATATTCAGTCGCCAGACATCGCCTTTGCAAGCAGACTAAGAAAGGATTCTTTTTCCGGCTGCCCCAGAATACGGATGTCCCCTTCATCATACTCCATAACCGAATGATCCGCCAGTACTTTTTCATGTCGTGGTCAATCCATCATTTATCCGGTTCGCCGGAAGTGCCTGATTCCTCGGAGGTTCCAGGCCGCCGCTTCTAAAGTTTATGATCCTAAACCAGTATGGCGCAAGAATCCGCACGGACAATCTTTAAACGGGGAAAACGGCACAGTCCAAGCCCTGCCGTTTTCCCCGTTTCTTCTATACGTTCCGTTTTTTCTACACGCTCTGTTTCTCCTATTGTTTCACTGTGCTCCTACACCCACTTTGGCTCCGTGATCACCGCATCGTAGCCGTGGATCTTGATCCGATCGCCCACGTGGAGCTTGTCCTTCTTCGCCAGGATATAGCCGTTGTTGACCTCCTTCACGTAGGAGTAGACCAGCTTGGAGACCCGGCCCACCTCCTCTTCCTCGCCATCGATAAAGACCGGCTCGCCGGGGCCGCCGTACTGCTTGGAGCGGATGTAGATGTCCGTCTCCGGCACCTCGAAGCCGACCATCTCCCTCTCCGGCCCCTCCTCCTTCACCTTGAGGAGGGCCGCCTTTCCGAGGAAATCCTTCTCCCAGTCAATGCCGCCTGCAAGGCCCACCTCAAAGGGATTGGTGTGGGCCAGATCCCGCATGTAATAGAAGCCCGCCTCCGTGGGAAGGGTCCAGGCCATGACCTGGAACTCGGTGACCTCTCTCCCTCCCGCCTTCTCCGCGGCGGGGGCCAGGACCTCCTCCAGGGCCTCCCCGTCCTCCTTGCTCACATAGATCTCATAGCCAAGCTTCTCCCCGGTAAAACCGCCCCGGTTGATCTTGCAGGCGATCCCGTGAATCTCCGTGTCCATGTGAGCGAAGAACTTAAGGCCCTCCACGGAATCCTTCACCAGACTCTCCACCACCTCTTTGGACTTTGGCCCCTGCACGGCGTACATGGCCCAGTCGTCGGTCACCTCCGTCCAGTCCACGTCATAATCCCCCTGATGGTAATACCACCAGTCGTCGGTCTTGGAGGCGAACAGGGTGGACACCCAGTATTTGTCCTCGGCCAGACGCATGATGACCACGTCGTCGATGATCTCCCCCTGCTCATTCAACATGGTCGTATAGCGGTCCCTGCCCACGGCCAGATTTCCCACCTTGTTGGGATACATGTATTCCAGAAACGCCGTCACGTCCGGCCCCGTGATCTCCAGGAGCTGGTGTGTCCAGAAATACCAGCCCACATTTTCACGCACCGCCATGTGCTCCGCCCGCTTCATCTCGTCATATTTAAAAATATTCTTATACATCTTCGCACCCTCCCTCCTACATGAATTTGTCGATCTTTTTGGCGATCTTG
>CAJUOF010000081.1 GCA_910587905.1 uncultured Lachnospiraceae bacterium | reverse complement strand
CACGTGGCCGATGTGGGGCTTCCCGTTGGCCGTGGGCGGCCCGTCATAGAAGGTGTAGGTCTCCCCCTCCTTCCGGCTGTCAATGCTCTTCTCGAAGATGTCGTTGTCCTTCCAGAACTGTTGGATCTTCTTTTCCCGCTCTACAAAATTCAGGTTCGTAGAAACTTTCTCGTACATGTCATTCCTCCTAATAAGAATCCTGTGCGTTTTGTCAGGGTATCACGAAGACGAATAAAATAGAGTTTCGCCTGCGAAACTCCTGCGCCGCATGCGGCCGCTTCTGCGGCATACTTCCACACGCACGAGTGCGCAATTTACAAAGTCCTTTTTATCCAACGGATAAAAAGGACTTCGTCCAGAAAAGGACGAAGCCCAGAGTCTTCGCGATACCACCCGTTCTGCATACGCCGCCCAAGACGGTCATACACGCTCCCGATAACGGCGGATCCCGGCACAGCCTACCAAATGCCCGAAGCCCTCTTCGCCCGGCGGCTCCTCCGCACGGAGGGCCATGGCACCCTTCAGCCTGCAGCTTGGGAGTGATCTTCGATGCGGCCCTACTCGCCCCGGCTTCCCACCGCCGCCGGGTCTCTGCGCCTTTCCTGCCGCCCTACTGTCTCCTTCACAGCTTTTTTCGTATGGGTAATATTATAAATATGGAAGAAAGAAAAGTCAAGCCCTCTTCTTTCCGTACCCGTTTCCGCGCGAACATGCTTCCTGAATCGTCATCCGGTCCTTCACAAGATCAGACCATACGTCCGGCTACTCTCGCATTCAATATAATACTTCCCTTTCACTTTCCCTGCAAAGCCTCCCCAAAATAGCTGTCCCGGACCACCTCCTGCAAATTGTTCAGATCCCCGTTTTTTAAAGTTTCATATAATTTGCTATGGGCCTCGATCAGTTCCCCGCTCCGACCTCCAGTTATCATGGTGGACACTGTCTCATAACGCATAGCACAGGTCAGCGTCCGCACCACACGGCTGATTTTGTCCGCCAGAGGGTTCTTCCCCATCCGGGAGATCATGTCATGAAACGCATTGTCCACCTGAAAGAACCGATCCACCATATCCTCCCCCCCGTCCATGACCGCCCGCATCTGTTCCAGGAGCTTTTCCAATTCCCGGCCTTCCGCCTCGTCATACTTTAGGACCGCCAGCCGCATGATCCCTGTCTCTGTCATCTCCCGAAGCTCCATAAGATTCTCAAAAGAATCCTGATTCAAAATGATCCCGTAGATCATCGGATCGATCATGCTCTCCTTAAAGCCATCACAGACAAAAGTCCCCTCCGAGCGCTTGCTCTCCAGCACGCCAAGATACGTCAGGATCTTGATCGCCTCACGCACAGAACTTCTGGCGACCCCCATGGAAGCCGCCAGATTCGGCTCCGGAGGAATGCGGTCTCCTGGCTTTAATTCCTTATTCCGCATGGCATCCGTCAGGCAGTTGATCACACTTTGAACCACCGACTCCTTTTTCAGATTCTTCAAATAACCCGGATTTTCCGTCATTTTCTCTGTCCCTCCCGCAAAAACTCTATACGTGGCCATTCGGCTTAATCATATGTATACCCTCCGGGTATCCCACTATGGCCATTCGGCTTGATCATATGTATAACATAGTACAAAATGACATATGCGTCAAGAAAAATCCGTTCATGGCATACCAGATCAGACATACGCGGACATTTGATACTCTCCCCGAAAATACGAAACCTCAGGCAAAACCTCTCCCGCTTGCCATCTGCCCTCCAGTCTGCTATGATATAAAAAAATCCCAAACAGCGAGGAACCATCCATGGAATACGGTTTAATCGGAGAAAAGCTGGGACACAGCTACTCCAAACAGATACACGAAAAGCTTGCGGCTTACACCTACGACCTCTGCCCTCTCACAAGGGAAGAATTCCCTGTCTTCATGGAACGGCGGGCGTTTCGGGCCATCAACGTGACGATCCCCTATAAAAAAGACGTGATCCCCTACCTGGACGAGCTGGACGAAAACGCCGCCGCCATCGGGGCCGTCAACACCATCGTCAACAGGGACGGGCGCCTCGTGGGGCACAACACCGATTTCTCCGGCTTCGCCTACATGATGAGGGAGGCCGGGATAAACGCCGCCGGGAAAAAAGTCCTGGTCCTCGGCACGGGGGGCGCCTCCGCCGCGGTCCTGGCAGTCCTCCGGAGACAGGGGGCGGCCAGGGTGATCTCCGTAAGCCGCACCGGAAAAGACGGAGCCGTCACCTACGAAGAATGCGCCGCCCTCCACAGGGACGCCGCACTGATCGTCAACACCACCCCCGTGGGCATGTATCCCGCCGTGGACGCCTCCCCCCTGGATCTTGCGCCTTTCTCAGGCTGCGAGGCCGTGCTTGACGTGATCTACAATCCCGGCGAAACCAAATTAACCGCTCAGGCAAAGGCCCTCGGCATGAAGGGCGTCACCGGCCTTTCCATGCTGGTGGCCCAGGCGAAATACGCCTGCGAGTTCTTTCTGGAGACCACCCTGCCCGACGACCTGATCCCCAGGATCACAGAAGAAATCCGCACCGCACTCTGACATCAACAGGCGATTGCGTAATCCGAAATTGTGGAAATATTCTGTCAATATGTCCGTTCAAAGCCTGCAGCGCCAAACGTTCCGGCAAGCCCAGAACCGCCGAAGCCACTCGGGAAAGAATCTCTCCTGCCTTCTCCGGTCTTGCCTCCACGGCTGGGAGGGCTTTTCCCGGAAATATTGCCAGAATATTCGATGAATTTATGAATTTCGCAATTGCCTGCCACCGTCAAAATCCAAAGGAGGAACACCATGCGCCCCCTCACCATAAAACATACCACCTTCGGGGAAGGGCCCCCGAAAATATGCATCCCCATCATCGGCCGCAGAGAAGAAGACATTCTGGAAGCGGCAGAAACAATCACTACTCTGCCCGCAGACGTGGTCGAATGGCGGGCCGACCATTATGAGGCCGTCGCCGAACCGGGGGCCGTCCCTCCCGTCCTGGACGCCCTGAGAAAAAAACTCCCGGACACCCTCCTTCTTTTTACCTTTCGCACCAAAAAGGAGGGCGGCGTCCGGGAACTTTCCGATTCCGACTACCTAGAGCTGTGCCGCACGGTGGCAAAAAGCGGCCTTGCGGACCTTTTGGACCTGGAACTCTTCACCGGCGCCCTGGCTCCCGAACCAGACGGCCAGGCGACGACCGGCGGGCAGGCGGCGGCAGACAGACGGGCCAGACCGGTCGCAAACCCCGGCCTCCTCGCACCGGTGATCACCCTGGCCCACGCACACGGCGGCCACGTGGTCCTCTCCAGCCACGACTTCCAAAAGACCCCGTCAGAAAACGAGCTGTACCGACGGCTCTT
This sequence comes from uncultured Lachnospiraceae bacterium, assembly GCA_910587905.1. Lineage (GTDB taxonomy): Bacteria > Bacillota > Clostridia > Lachnospirales > Lachnospiraceae > Lientehia. The sequence goes on along the minus strand of CAJUOF010000081.1, from coordinate 3,165 downwards.
CCTGATGGAATCCATGGGGGCCGACCTGGCGAAGCTGGCCGTCATGCCAAACTGCGAGCAGGACGTGCTGACCCTTCTCTCCGCCACGAGAAAAGCCGCCGACGCCTTGAACGTCCCTGTCATCACCATGTCCATGGGAAGGATCGGCGCCGTAAGCCGCATAAGCGGGCGGCTCACCGGCTCCTGCATGACCTTCGGCACTGCGGGGGAGGAGTCCGCCCCCGGGCAGCTTCCCGCAAAAACCCTGAAACACATTCTGGAAACCTTGTAAATTCCCCCATTTCACTTCCGGCCCCGGCCGGATTCAGGAGGATCTATGTACGAAATTTTTGATGAATTCTGCTGGACCAAAGAACAAAAGACCATCACCCGGGACAAGCACGGCATCCGGGGGCTGGGCAACTTCGCCCACTGGAACCTCACGTCCTCCCTGCCCCCCGTCCCCATGCATTACCACTCCAACATGCTGGAAATGCATTGCATGATCAAGGGAACCAGACAGAACCAGATCGCCAAGGACGGCAAGATTTCCGACTACTCCACCATGAGCAACCAGGCGTTCCTCACCTTCCCCTTCGAAATCCACGGAACCGGGGACACCCCCCGCTACCCCTGCGAGTTCTATTCCCTCCAGATCGACCTGACCGACCCCTACCACCTGTTCGGCCTGAACCGGCACTTTTCCTTCGCCCTCCACCAAAAGCTGACGAGCCTTCGCCACCACCAGCTCGTCCTCGGCACCACCCACATCGAAGAACTGCGCAGCGCCTTCAACCTGGTATCCGAAGACACCCCCGACACCCGCATGGCCGGCGTCCAGTTCCTCACCTGCTTCCTGTTCTGCCTGCAATTTCTGACCCCCGCCCAGAAAAGCAAGACCATGGTCATCGACCCCCACATCCGGGCCTCCATGGAATACATGCGCACCCACATATCCGAAAAACTCCAGCTCTCCGAACTGGCCGACATCGCCGGGTACTCCCTCTCCTTCTTCAAAGTCAAATTCAAGAAAGAGGTGGGCATCACCCCCGCCGAGTACATCAACCTGCAAAAATTCGAGGCGGCCAAAAAACTCCTGACCGAGACCAACCAGAGCATCACCGACATCGCCTACTCCCTGGGCTTCTCCTCCTCCGGCTATTTCAGCTCCGTCTTCCGCCGTCTCGCCACCTGCACGCCCCAGGCATATCGAAAGACATACACCCCCAGCATGAAAAACACCATTTAAAAAAGGGCCGCCGACAGAAACCTTTCCTGCGGCAGCCCTTTCTCCCATTCTGAGGGAATCCCTCTGCGGTCAGAGTCCTCCGCCCTTATGTCCCTACACAATCACGTGCTTATAATCCAGTTCCTTCATGGTCCGAAGCAGGTCCGCTTCCTCCTGGGCGGACAGATTCTCCATGGGCCTTCTCATGTTGCTGGTCTTAATGACCCCCTCGTCCTTCAGGATGACCTTGTAAGCCGCAATATTGTTCTTCTCACACATGACGGCGTTCAGAACGTTGGTCCGGCGCTGATACCTGGTGGCCGCGTCGAAATCCTTTTTTTGGACGGCGTCCCAGACGGCCGCATAATGCTCCCTCACGATCATGGCGTTGCCGGAGACCACCCCGTCCCCGCCCACGGCGCACAGGGCCTCGAACAGATGGTCCGGCCCCACCAGGACGCTGAACTTCTGGTCACGGACCATCATGAACTGCTGCAGCTTCGTGAAATCCGGATAGCTGTACTTGATGCCCAGCACGTTGGGACACCGCTTCGCCACCTCCTCGCAGACAGCCACGTTGAGGTCGTTGACCGCATTCTGCGGGATTCCATACAGGTAAACCGGGAAATCCTCCGGCACGCTGCGGGCCACGGCCTCATAATAGTCCACCAGCCCCCTGTCGCTCAGCTTATAAAAAGCGGGCGTCACCACGCCGATCCCGTCCGCACCGATCCCTACGGCATGGCGGGCCAGCTCGACGGTGTCCTTCAGATTCCAGCCGCCCACGTGGACGAACACGGGAATCCGCCCCGCCGTGTGGTTCACGGTGATCTCGGCCACCTCCTTCCGCTCCTTTACGGTCAGATACATCATCTCCCCGGTGGTCCCGCAAGGGTACAGGCACTGGAGCCCGCCCTCGATCACATGGTCCACCAGATTCCGCAAAGACCCTTCGTCGACCGCATCCTCGTCCGTGAGCGGCGTCACGATGGGGACCACGGTTCCAAATAATTTCTGCATATCCTTATCCTCCAAACTTAAACATACTGCTTGAGCTTCTGCATGTTGCCTTCCACCAGAAAACCCAGGAAGAAAAACGGTTTTTTCTAAGCCAGAACCGTATGAAAGCCGTCGGTACTTAGAGCGTTCCGAGCCTAAGCGAAGGAAGGCTCTTACGTACCGCTACGAGCTTTCATGAGCGGAAGCGTGTTCTGGTGTGAAAAGAACCGCTTTTTCTTCCGTGTTCCTTGCGGCGCAACATGCAGAACCTCAAGAAACCTTCTGGCTGCGCCTTACCGAAATGATGACGGACACCAGCACGATCAGCCCGTAGGCCATCTTCTGGACGCCCCAGGGCAGATTCAGCGCCACCAGGATGCCAAGAAGAATCGTGATGGTGAGGGAGCCGGCGACCGTTCCCAGATAATTCCCGTTTCCGCCCAGAAGGGAGGTCCCCCCGATGGCGACGGCGGCGATGGACTGGAACTGGTAAGTGTCCCCCATGGCCAGATAATAAGAGCCGACCTTTCCCACCATCAGCATGCCCGCAAGACCGGCCGCAAGGCCGCTGATGGCATAGGCGAGCACCACGGTCCTGCCGACCCGGATTCCCGAATAATTGGCCACCACCGCATTGTTGCCGATGGCGAACAGCTTCCTTCCGAACTTCATCTTAAAGAGCATCAGCGTCACGACGACCGTCAGGACGATCCAGATGATGACCAGCCAGGGAATGCCAAAGAGCGACCTCTGGCCGATGAAGATCAGCGGGTCCGAAGCCGCCTGCCCCGGCCGCCCCTGGGTGATGCCCACCAGCGCCCCCTGCAGGATGATGTTCATGCCGAGGGTCATGACGATGGCCGGCACCCGCAGGTAAGCGATGCAAAAGCCATTGAGGGCACCCAGGGCAAAAGTCACCACCATCATGAAGGGAACGGCCCAGACGAGACTCCCCGGGT
>CAJUOF010000080.1 GCA_910587905.1 uncultured Lachnospiraceae bacterium | reverse complement strand
CGCCAGCCGGACCTGACACCGCTCCCCGGCAATGGCCTCCACGGCCTCCACAAGCCGTTTCGCCTCCTCCTTGTAGGCGTCGCCGGCCGTGATCAACCCCTTTAAGCCCTCCGCCGTCCCGTACACCTGCGTGTAGACCTCCAGGGCAAAGTCCTCTTTCGGAATCACCACGAAGCCCCGGATATCCCCGTTCCCGATGTTGGAGGTTCCCTTCTTGAAATTCAGGTAATAAGGGCTGGTCCCGATCCCCACCACCGTGTAGGAATCCCGCTTCAGCGTATCCGAAAGGGGATCCGAGGTGCCGGAGGAGACCGTGAGCACGTCCCCCAGCCCATAGTCGGCCTGGAGCAAAAGCTGCTCGTCAATGAGACACTCCCCCGGCTTCTCCGGGAGCCTCCCCTCCTTCACCGTCAGCCGGTTCAGCTCTTCCGTCAGGGACGTCATGTGGAGCACCAGCTCCTTCTCCTCATAAGCGCAGAGCACGTCCGCCGAATATTCTCCCTCCGCCGCCGTGATCCCGTCCACCGACCGGATGCACTCCACATCCTCCTCCGTGAGCCCCATGGTGGAGATCACCCGGATGTCCATGAAATCCGACTCGTCGGCCACCGCATCCACCGAGAGCCTCATGTCCGGCTCCGACGCCCGGATACCGGAAAAAAACGCCACCCCGAGAGCCACGATAAATAAAATCGAAAGATAGCGATTCAGGCTTTTTTTGATCTCAATGAAAAAATCTTTCCGCTGTGCTTTCTTCATATCCGCATCTTCCCCGATCCGTTTTCTGCGAAATACCGCTCCGGGCCCCTTTCCCTCTAAAAAGGCTACCGGCGATTGCGAAACTCAAAAATTACCACTCGATCTCCTCCACCGGAACCGGCGTCTCATTGACCCTCATGGAAGAGATCCTTCCGTTCTTGATCTTAAAAACCCGGTCCGCCATGGGCGCAAGGGCAGAATTGTGGGTGATGACCACCACCGTCATCCCCCGCTTCCGGCAGGTGTCCTGCAAAAGCTTGAGGATCGCCTTGCCGGTCTGGTAATCCAAGGCTCCCGTTGGCTCGTCGCAGAGCAGAAGCTTCGGGTTTTTGGCCAGCGCCCTGGCGATGGACACCCTCTGCTGTTCCCCGCCGGAAAGCTGGGAGGGGAAATTGTCCATCCGGTCCCCCAACCCCACGTCCTTAAGGATCTCCTCCGCATCCAGATGGTCTTTGCAGATTTGGAGGGCCAGCTCCACGTTTTCCAGGGCCGTAAGGTTCTGGACCAGATTGTAAAACTGAAAGACAAAGCCGATGTCCTCCCTGCGGTACTTCGTCATCCGCCGTCTGTCAAAGCAGGCCACGTCCACGCCGTCCACCAGCACCTGCCCCGACGAGGCCCGGTCCATGCCGCCCAGAATGTTGAGGACCGTGGTCTTGCCCGCCCCGCTGGGCCCGACGATGATGACGAACTCCCCCTTTTCGATGGAAAAATCCATGCCATCCACCGCCTTGATCACGATTTCCCCCATCTGGTAGGTTTTCTTAACCCCCTTGAACTCCACGAATGCCGCCATCGGCTTCCTCTCCTTCCGTTTACTTCCATAATTAGGTGATTGCGAAGCTTAAAAATTTGTTGAATATTCTGGCAATACGTCCGTCCAAAGCCTGCAGCGCCAATCGTTCCGGCAAGACCAGAGGGCTTTTCCCGGAAATATTGCCAGAATATCCGATGAATTTCACGTTTCGCAATTACCTGTTCACTTCCACTCGCCGCTTATGAGACGCTCCAGGGCCTTCGCCGCCCCGTCCTCCCGACAGTCCTCCGTCTCATAGTCGGCCATTTCCTTCAGGCATGCCTCCCCATTTCCCATGGCCACCGAACAGCCCGCAAAGGCGAACATGGAAATGTCGTTAATGCTGTCGCCGATGGCCGCCGTCCGGGCCGCCTCGATCCCAAACTGTTCGCAGAGCATGGAAAGGCCATGCCCCTTGGAGGCCGTCAGGCTGTTGAACTCGATATTGTCCGGCCCGGACGCCGACACGCCCAAAGAAAGCTCCGAGGTGATCCTGGACGTCAGCTCCGCCTTCCGGTCCCGCTCAAAAAGAACCGCGAAAATCTTCTCGACATCCGTCCTCTGCTCTTCCACATAACCGGCCAGATCCCCCACGCTGTACCGCTTAAAATAATTGCTGTTCCCGTAGCGGGCCACGATCCGGGGATCCGCCGTCTTTAAATTCACGCTGGCCCCGTTTATATGTACGGACGGCTGGGTGTCATATTCCTCCAGGATTCGGAGGGCCCTCACGCACCACACCCAGGGGATCAGATCCGTGCAGATGCTCTTTCCCGTCCCGTCCACGATGTTCGCCCCGTTGGACGTCAGAAAACAGGGAATGCCGGGAACCTTCCGGACCGCCTCCGGAATGTCCACATAAGAACGCCCCGTGGCCGGGACCACCAAAATCCCCGCCCCAAGCGCATCAAGGACCGCCCGCCGCATCCGCTCCGAAAAGATCCGATGCTCCATGAGCGCCGTCCCGTCCAGGTCAAGCGCCACCAGTCTGACCGCCATAAGCCCCTCCCCCTTCCATATTTAAAGTCCCCACATTCTGTCTACCATCATAACACAGCTTTCCTCTAATTTCGACTTGTTTTTCCTAAAGAATGCCTAAAGAATACGTAAACAAAAAGGGCTTCCTGTTTTCATAATTTTCATAAATCCCCGGAGAAGAGCATTCTTCCCTACATTTACCGGCCGGTGTACCCGTTCCAGTGTTTTAACGTCGGGAAACATTCCCGCATGATCCGCCTCGCCTCATCCTCGCTCATGTCCGGATTGGCAGCCGCTATATTGGGGACACATACCTCAATCAGTTCTTCCATCGTGCCCTGGAACGTAAATCTACCGTTTTCAAAACAATACTTACAGAATTCGTCATTTTTACTTCCGTCGGCGTTCATCCCATACAACTCATCCGTATCTCCCACGGGCATCCTACAGCACTGATAAAACCTCTGCTCTCTCTCTTTCATCTTCCTTAATTTCCCTTGCCGCTTCGGCTGCGGCCTCTCTCAGGCAGGCCGGGGAAAAGATCTCCATTTGCGTTCCGAAGGACTTGAACATGCGCCAGTCCTGTCTCTCCGTGCAAAAGGCTTTCAGATACCACGCCTTCGCCTTTTAGGCAAGCTTGCAAGGCTGCAAGAATCTCCCGCTTCTCCTGCTTGGACAACACGGCTTTGTCCAGGACAAACTCATGCATCAGGCGAATCCTGCCGTTTCTGCCTGCCTCCGCATAAACGGGAATGCCGGCCGCACTCAAAGCGTCGACATCCCTGTAAATCGTCCTGACCGACACTTCAAGCTTTTCCGCCGGCGATCAACCATGTCGAACTCTTTGAGTCCCGGCAGAAAGTCCCAACGAAAACAGTGATTTTCTTGACAGCCGCATGACAATATTGTACAATCATTTCCATATAATAACGTTTAGGAGAGTGATTTTTTTTGGACCCAAGTGACGTCATACAGATTGTCAGCCTCATTGTCTTATTATTCTTATCCGCCTTTTTCTCTTCTGCGGAAACGGCGCTCTTAACCATCAGCCACGTGCGGATCCGAACCCTGATCGAAGAAGGGAACAAGCGGGCCCTCACCCTGGAGCGAGTCATCAGCAACAAGGGCAAGATGCTCAGTGCGATCCTGATCGGGAACAACGTGGTAAACCTAAGCGCTTCCTCCCTGATCACCACCCTGGTCATCAAAAAATTCGGCAACGCCTATGTGGGCATCGCCACCGGCATCATCACCCTGCTGATCCTGATCTTCGGCGAAATCTCCCCCAAGACCATGGCTACTCTGAAAGCCGAATCCATGGCCCTCAAGATGGCGGGGGTCATCTCCCTTCTGATGAAGCTGTTGACTCCGGTGATCTTCATCGTTAACCAGCTAGCGAGAGGATTTTTGCGCCTGATGCAGGTGGATCCCGACGCCAAAGCCGACACCATTACGGAGAAAGAACTTCGCACCATCGTGGACGTCAGCCACGAAGAAGGAGTCATCGAAAGCGAAGAGCGGAAGATGATCAACAACGTGGTCGATTTTGGGGACGCCCAGGCCAAGGATGTCATGGTTCCCCGCATTCACATGGTGTTCGCCCGTGAGGACGCAACTTATGACGAGCTCTTAGAGATTTACCGGGAAAGCATGTTCACCCGCATTCCTGTATATCGCGATACTACCGACAATGTGATCGGCATTATAAATATGAAGGATCTGCTCTTTTACAAAAAAGACACGCCCTTCCGCCTTCAGGATTACCTGCGGGAAGCTTATTTTACTTACGAGTTTAAAAAGACCTCCGAGCTTTTCATTGACATGCGTCAGAACTCCATGAGCCTTGCCATCGTGCTGGACGAATACGGCGCCACCGCCGGTCTCGTGACCTTGGAGGACTTGCTGGAAGAGATCGTCGGAGAAATCCGCGACGAATACGACGAAGACGAGCTGAAGAGCCTTCAGAAGATCGGGGAGCGGGAATACCGGGTCGAGGGCTCCATGAAGCTGGACGACATCAACGACGCTCTGGAACTTACCCTTTCCTCCGAAGACTACGATTCCGTGGGCGGCTTGATCATCGGCGAGCTGGACCACGTCCCCATCGCCAAAGAAAGCGTCATCTGCCAGAACATTCGCTTCGTGGTGGAGGTCATGAACAAAAACCGGATCGAGTGGGTAAAAATGTATCTGCCAGAACCGGAAGAAGACGAAAAAGAATAAAAATTTTTTATCAAGGCCACCATTGCTCCGGTGGTCTTGCTTTTTTCACATCATTTCTATATATTTCCAAAACCCATTTTATGAGAGAAAAAATCTCATTAGTAATTATGAACAATTTTTTCCCTCGTTTCATGTGAAAAATGACTGTTCTATCTTGACATTTTTTTTTCTAGAGTGTAATCTATAACTAGATTGTGTTGCAATATTACCAAATCGCGCAATCTTCTGTTTTTGTGTTCACAATGTAAATTTTTCAAAAATAAAGGAGGGTACTGTTTTGTCAAAAGAAACGATTCGCAAAGTGTTTGAAGACGGTGAGGGCGTCCTTCAACTGACCCCTACCTGGGTTCCCCGTGGATTCAACGAGCCCGGCCGCAGGCTGAGACTGCATCCCGACGATTACTTCGCCCTGGGAATGGACCGCGGCGGCATCTGCGAGCGGTGGCTTGGCTCCCTCGCCAAGGCGTTAAACGGCCCCAAAACCGGCGAAACGGAAGGCATGAGCTATGTTCTCGTGGACCGGGCTTCCAAGGCGAAAGAGCTGTTCAAGGATTTCGTCGAAGAGCTGGGGGCAGACCTGATCGGCGACGCTCTGATGGAGAAATACGGCACCTGGCCCACCTTCGCCAAGCTGTACGATTATGACAAGCCCCTGTTCCATCATCTCCACCTGACGGAGGAGAAGGCCAACAAGATCGGCATGCACGGAAAACCCGAAGCTTACTACTTCCCGCCCCAGTACAATGCCTCTTATTTAGGAAGATTCCCTCTCACCTACTTCGGCTTCGATCCCTCCACCACCAAGGAAGAGGTCATGGAATGCCTGAAGAATTATGACGTGAAAGATACCAGGATCACTGAGCTCTCCAGAGCTTACCGGATTCAGCTCGGCACCGGCTGGTACACCCCCGCCGGAGTCATTCATGCCCCCGCCTCCCTGGTGACCTATGAGCCTCAGTGGAACAGCGACGTGAACACCATCATGGAGAATGTCACCATGGGCGAGGTGAACCCTCACAACATGCTGACCGACTGTGCTCCTGAGGAGGAGAAGGACGACCTGGAGGCCATCTTCAATCAGATTGACTGGGAGGAAAGCACCCGTCCCGACTACAAGGAGACTTATTTCCGTGCGCCGAAGGTCCGTCAGGAATCCGAAGCCGCCGTCGAGAAATGGGTTGCCTACGCCAACGAGTGGGTTGCCGCGAAAGAAGTCACCGTCCTTCCGGGACAGAGCTACGTGCTGACAGACGCCGCCTGCTACTGCGCGGTGATCTCCCAGGGCCACGGAACCTTCGGCAAATTCGAGTGTCAGGCTCCCGAGATGGTCCGCTACGAGGACCTGACTGCGGACGAGTTCTTCGTCTCCGAAGCCGCCGCAAAGAAGGGCGTGAAGATCACCAACGGAAGCTCCTACGAACCCCTGGTTGTTTTGCAGAACTTTGCCAACAACAACCCCGACGTACCTGCAACCGTTTAATCCACAGTACATGGACCCATACATCAAACACAACCTGGTCCATCAGACATGATTTGGAGGATAACTTATGTATTTTAAATTTGGCGTGGACAGCTTCATCTGGGCAGAAAGCTTCAGCGAGAAGGACCTCTGGGTCATTCCCAAGGCCAAAGAGATGGGCTTCGAGGTCATTGATTTCGCCGTCTCCAATCCTTTCACCTTCCCCACGGAAGCTGTCAAAGCGGAACTGGATAAGGTCGGCATCGACTGCGTGTGCACGACGACCCTGACGCCGGAGACCAACCCCATTTCTCCCGACCCGGAAATCAGAAAAGCTTCCGTGGCAGCCATGAAGAAATGCGTGGACATCTGCAATTACCTGGGCGCTCCCATCCTCGGCGGCGTAAACTATGCCGGCTGGGGATATCTCACCAAAAAACCCCGCACGGAGCAGGAGTGGGCCTGGGCCGTGGAATGCATGAAAGAAAACACGGCTTACGCAAAAGGGACCGGAAACGTGACCATCTGCGTGGAGTGCGTCAACCGGTTTGAAACCCATTTTCTCAATATCGCAGAGGATGCCGTGAAATTCTGCAAGGACGTGGGCGGCGACAACATCAAGGTTCATCTGGACTGCTTCCACATGATCCGCGAGGAGAAGAGCTTTGCCGGCGCCGTGAAGACCTGCGGCAAGGAATATCTGGGCTACATCCACGTAAACGAGAACGACAGAGGAATTCCCGGAACCGGCCTGGTGCCCTTTAAGGAATTCTTCCAGGCAGTCCACGAGATCGGCTACGACGGCCCCCTGGTCATCGAGTCCTTCGATCCCAGCTTTGAGGAGCTTTCCGGCAACTGCGCCATCTGGCGGAGCTTCGCCCCCACCGGCGAGGACCTGGCTCGTGACGGCCTTGCCAACCTGAAAGCCATCGCTGACGCAATGTAACACAACGACGTAATACTTACGGCCTGCGGGTTGCCGCAGGCCATTTTAAAAAGAAAGCGAGAACTGACCATGAAAATTGCAATCGGCTGTGACGAAGCCGCTTATGCTCTGAAAGTAGCTGTCATGAAACATCTGGACTCAAAAGAAGGCATTGAATACCATGATTTCGGGGCCGACGAGGGCGAAGTGATCCTCTATCCCGACGTGGCGCAGAAGGTGGCGGAGGCCGTCGCCAGAGGCGAATACGACCGGGGCATCCTGGTTTGCGGAACCGGCATCGGCATGTGCATCACGGCCAACAAGGTTCCCGGCATCCGTGCCGCCGTCTGCCACGATCCCTTCTCCACAGAACGCTCCAGAAAGAGCAACGACGCCCAGATCATGTGCATGGGTGAGCGCGTCATTGGTGTGGAGCTGGCAAAATATCTGGTGGACATTTGGTTAACCTGCGACTTCGCCGGCGGCGGCTCCGCCCCCAAAGTCGCCAGAATCAACGAGGTGGACGCCTCTTATCGCAAGTAAAGCCTCTCCCAAAGGAAGATGACAGCTCTGCGGCCAGCAGCCGCAGGGAATGACAAGATAAAGGAGCATGTTATGAACAGAATCGTAAACAACCCCGATTTCGTAGTAGAGGATATGTTAAAAGGTTTTGTAAAGGCCAACAAGAATCTGGTCTCCGCCACAGACAATCCCAGAGTTTTGAAATATGTCAATGCCCCCGTGGAGGGCAAGGTCGGCATCGTGACCGGCGGCGGCTCCGGTCACAAGCCTGCATTCATCGGATACATCGGCAAAAATCTCTGTGACGCCGTGGCAGCGGGAGAGATTTTCTCCTCCCCCACCGCAAAGGCATTCTTAGATGCCATGAAAGCGGCCGATTCCGGAAAAGGCGTCGCCTGCCTGTACGGAAATTACGCCGGCGACAACATGAACGTCAAGATGGCCATCCGCAGTGCCAAAAAGGAAGGCATCACCGTGAAGACTGTCGTTGCCAACGACGACTGCGCTTCCGCTCCCAAGACAGAGCTGGAGAAGCGGCGGGGCGTGGCCGGCGAGGTCCTGATGTGGAAGGTCGGCGGTGCCAAGGCCGCCATGGGCGCGGACCTGGACGGCGTCATTGCGGCCGCCCAGAAGGCCATTGACAACACCCGTTCCGTAGGCATCGGCACGGCCCCCTGCACCATTCCCGCCGTGGGACATCCCAATTTCACCATCGAGGACGGCAATATGGAGGTCGGCATCGGCCACCACGGGGAACCCGGCATCAAGGTGGAACCCCTGAAGACGGCCGACGAGATGGCTGCGGAGATGGTGGACATCATTCTCCCCGACCTGCCTTTCGCTTCCGGCGACGAGGTCGTGGTCCTCTTATCCGGCCTGGGCGCCACCCCCGTCATGGAACAATACATCGTATATAATAAGGTAGAGGAACTGCTGGCGGAAAAAGGAATCACCGTCTACAAAGCCTATGTGGGCAATTACTTCACCTCCCTGGAAATGATGGGCGTAACCCTGACCGTCATGAAGCTGGACGACGAGCTGAAAGAGTGCATCGACATGCCCGCCAGATCGGAAGAGCGTCGTGTAGGGAAAGAGTGTAGATCTCGGTGGTCGCCGT
>CAJUOF010000079.1 GCA_910587905.1 uncultured Lachnospiraceae bacterium | reverse complement strand
GGCCAGCCGTCCACACAGACCAAACGCCAGCCGTCCTCCCCCGGTCCCTCCGCCGTTATGGTTTCCCCCTTCAAAAACTTGACCGTGCGGACATCCTCAAGAGGAATATCCTCCGCAGAAACAAACTCCTCCTTTTTCAGGTACATAGCAAGAGCCTGGGAAGGCTCGAACCGCCCTCGCTTCTCCGTGCCCAGATGAAGCCCCGTCCGAAGATAACGAAGAGCAGGAGGTCTCTCCAAAAAAACCGGCAGCAGGTAGACCTCGCCGTCCCTCTCCCAGAAAGTCCCCCGTTCCTCCAAAGGCATCAAGACCCTTTCCCGGAATCCGGCAAACGCCGCCCGCTTCTTCAAAAAAACCTCGTTGTGCTCCCGGACAGACGCTTCCCTCTGATTGCGGGCCCGGCCCTCCGGACCATCCCCTCGTTTCCGAAACAGGGCCGCAAAATGCCCTTCTCCCTTTAATCTCCAGGGATACAGCCGCAGGGAAGCCCCGTCTCGCCCCTGCACAAACCCGTGCTCCGGGGAAAGAACCACCTGCTCCATGCAGGGTGCCTTCGCAAGCAGCCACGCCGCCGCCCCCTCGTCCTCCTGCTCCGAGAACGTACAGGTCGAATAGAGCAGAAGTCCGCCCGGCCGAAGCATCCCACTCGCCAGAAGCAAAAGCTCCCTCTGGATGGGTACATAATGCGCCGGGCCTCGTTCCTCCCAGTCCGAGATCATGGACGGCTCCCTGCGGAACATCCCCTCCCCGGAGCAGGGGGCATCCACCAAAATCTTGTCAAAAAAATTCGAAAAGCAGTCCGCCAGCCGCTTCGGCTCCTCCGCCGTCACCAGACAGTTCCCGATGCCAAAACGCTCCAGATTCCGAAGAAGCCCCCTTGCCCGGGAAACACTCCGGTCGTTGGACACCAGAAGGCCCTCCCCCGAAAGCCTGGCCCCAAGCATGGTGCTCTTTCCCCCCGGCGCCGCACAGAGGTCCAGAACCCGGTCTCCGGGCTTCACGGAGAGAAGCGCCGCAGGCGCCATGGCGCTCGGCTCCTGCAGATAATAAAGTCCCGCATGATAATAGAGATGCTTTCCGGGAGACGCCCAGTCTCCGTCCAGGGTGGAGGGACAATAAAAGCCCTCTCCCAGGGACCAAGGCACCTCCTCCGGCGTTTCTCCCAAAAGCACTGCCCCAAGCACCCGTTCCCTCCCAGAAACCGGCACCTTTAAGGGATTCAGCCGCAGGCCGGACACGCCTGCCTCCCCCATGCAGTCCCTATAGCGTTTCAAATCCTCCTGTCCCAGAAGAAGCCGCAATTCCTCCAGGTAGGCTACAGGCAGTTCCATGTTCCACTCCGATCTGTTCCGGTCAAACCCCTAATTCCGTAAACGTGTGAAGCCCCTGGACCTTCCGGACGGCGGCCAGCTGATCCAGCCTCCGCCCGAAATCCTCTAACTCTTCCAGAGAGCCGTTGTGATAAACCTCGTAAAATTCATTTTGAATATTCAACACCGCATCCTCATACCCCTCGCCGCTGTAAAGGTTCTGAAGATTGTTGAGAATGTCCGCCACCATGGCCGCCTTCTCCTGGAACAAATGCTGGGCATCCACAATCTCATCCCGGATGGCCGACATCTCACAGTCCAGGGCCAGCACAGCCTCCGCCGCCGTCGAAAGACGCTTCGCCAGAAGCTCCGGCAGTTCTTCCTTATACTTATACCGCAGAGAATGCTCAATGGTGGCCCAAAAGTTCATGGCCATGGTCCGAATCTGGATCTCCACCTGTATCTTGTGACTTCCGCTCATGGTAAACACTTCATAAAGCACGTTGACATGGTAACTCCGATAACCGCTCTCCTTGGTATTGTTGATGTAGTCCTGCTCACTCACCACTTCCATATCCCTGCGGCTCCTGATCAGCCGCACCACCGTATCAATATCCTCAACAAACTGACAGATGATTCGGATCCCGGCGATGTCATCCATTTGCTCCGTAAACCGATCCAGGGGAATGTTCTTCCTCTGGGCCTTCTCCAAAATGCTGGAAATCCGCTTCACCCTCCCGTTGACCGCCTCAATGGGAGAATACATGCCGGAATCCCGACACTCCTTAATGATATGGGTAAATTTCACCACCAGCTCCTGAACAGCCAGATGATAAGGGGCGAGAGTCTCCCTCCAAAGTTCAATACTCATAGCTTCCACTCCTGTATTACAAATTCCTTCTTTCCACAGCCCTTGTGGACGTCTCGTCATAGTCATCCAATTTTATCTAAAGTATACCATACTTCTTCCCAAATAGGAAACTAATACGCATATTTTACTTTTTTATCTTCTAAGTACCGCAAAATCCAGTACGGATTCACCGACAGTTCCTCAAAATGATCCGTCCGAAGGTAAATGCCAAAATGCAGATGTACCGCAAAATTCCCCACAGTTCCAGGCACCTTGCTGTAGCCGGAATCCCCCATAAAACCAAGGAGTTCCCCGGCCCGAACCTCTTCTCCCACCATAAATTCATGGTCGTAGGAGCTTAGATGAGCATAATAAAAATAAGCCCCTCCCGGAGCCCGAATCCCGATGCGCCAGCCGCCAAGCTCCAGCCAACCCACGTGCTCCACCACCCCATCGCTCACGCTCACCACCGGAAAAAATCCCCGGCCATTTCCCTGATCCATCAGGTCCGTCCCCTCGTGCCGCCGTTCTCCGCCATAAGTTCGCTCCGCCCCCCAGGAATCCCCGTAACCATACTTACCTGCGCCCTCGCTGTCCCCGGCAGGAATGGGAAAATAGACGGCGTCCGAAAGAACGGCATCATAAGCCCTCGCAAGCTTGGCAAACTCCACCGGCTTTCGCTCCGTCATGGACTCTCTCAGAGAATTCCAACGGCCAAAGGTAATGCGTTCCGGCTTCGTCTCTGTCAGGTCATACTCTTCCTCCACCAGGAAGGCACAGCACACCTCGCCGACGCTCACGCCGTGTTCCCCGGCCAGCATGACCATGGCCTCCAGATTTCCCTCCCCGAATGCCATGGCACGGAACCGCTCGTCCTCCAGCGTGTACGCTTCCAACTGATCATAAAAAGGATTTTCCAAAAGATGATGCAGCATGACGGTCACAAGGACCCCCAGCAAAAGTACACTTCCACATAAAACAGCTAAACTGCGTCTGTTCCCCATGGCACGTTCCGGTTCCATTTTTATTAAACTCTTATGCCTCCGGCTGCCATTTTATACACACAGGTATCCTTATCCCAGTAAACAAGCGCCCTCTCTGATCCCCGTTTTCCCATCCCCGCCACAATGTCCATTCTCGCCTTGCGCCCCCTTCGGTCATAGCCGCCCTTCATCCTTCATACACTGTAAAAAAACAAAGGACAGAGCATCCCTATGAAAAAGCTTGTGTTTCCCCTGGCCGTCCTTCTTCTCTTTCTCTTTTGCATCCTCCAACCTGGAAAAGCCGTGGCCGGCGCCGCCGCCGGACTGTCCCTGTGGTACTGCACCGTCCTCCCCACCCTGCTCCCCTGCATGATCCTCTCTGGGTATCTGATTTCCAGCAGTCTGATCTGCCATCTTCCCCCGGCACCCCTCGCCCTCGTGACCGGATGGTTCTGTGGCTATCCCATGGGCGCAAAGACCATCGCCGACCTGTGGAAAAGCGGGCACCTCACAGAGACAGACGGAAAACAGCTCCTTAGGCTTTGCTGTATGCCAAGCCCCATGTTTTTAACAGGTTTTCTCTGCATGGGAATGCTCCGGCTCTCCCTGTTTGAAAGCCTCCCCTTTTTGGCGGCCCTCTATCTGCCCCCAGTCCTCTGCTATCTCCCGACAAAACTCCGGGGAAGAACGGCCGCGCCCCTGTCCCCTTCTCCGCTTCCAAAAGAAACGGCCCCCCTGCAGGTCTTCCTCAACTTCGAAAAAGCCATGATGGACGGCTTCCTCATCATGGCAAAGATCGGCGGATACCTGATGCTCTTCACCATGCTGTCGTATTTTTTCCGCTCCTGGATCAAGAATCCGCTCTTTTCCTCACTGATCCCCGGACTCCTGGAAATGACCTCCGGTATCGCCTTCACCGTCCAGTCCGGCCTTTCCAGACCCATGACGACTGCCCTCTGTTTCGCCTTTGCCGCCTTCGGCGGTCTCTCCGGCCTCGCCCAGACCGTGAGTGTCCTAAAATCCACACCCTTTTCCGGACGGACCTGCCTCGCCTGGAAACTGGTCCAGGCCGCTCTCACCTTTGTCGCCGTCCTCATCCTCTGCCCCAAATAATGTTCTGCCCGTTCACGCCTCTGTACACGAAAAGCGGAGATGCTTTCCGACATCTCCGCCCGTTTCTCATAAAAGTAATTCGCTCTCCGTTTATCCGAGCATATCCGCATTTAAGCCGCCGCTGCTCTTTTCCTGTCGCTTTTCCGGTTCCGGAGTCTGTACCTGAACCGTCTCCCCCGCAGGCATCTGAAGTTCATTTCTGTTTCCATTCACCGTCTCATAGGCGGAGCGAAGTGCTTCCAGCAAACCTGCATATTTTCCCTCCGTCTGCTCCAGCATATAACCAATGATGGACTGAAGGTTCTTTAACATATCATCTGCATAGCGGATTGCTCCCTCTTTGATGTGATCGGAGGCATCCGCCGCCTCATTGACAAGTCTCTGAGCCTCGGCGTTGGCCTGCTCTACCAATTCCTTCGCCTGGGTGCTCGCCTGCTCCGCCAACTGCTGGGCCTGGGTATTGGTCTGCTCCATCAACTCACTGGCCTGAGCATTGGTCTGTTCCATCAATTCGTTGGCTTCCACATTGGTGCGCTCCATCAATTCGTTGACTTCCGCATTGGTGCGCTCCATCAACTCACTGGCCTGGGCATTGGTCTGCTCCATCAGTTCATTGGCCTGCTGATATGCCTGCTGTAAGATTTCATGCTCATTGAGCATCTCCGCAGAAAGTTTCTTGGCATCCGATACCGTCTGATCTGCTTTCTCTTTCGCATCGGAAAGGATCTGATCCGCCTCCGCCCTTGCTCTTCCCAAAATCCCGTCTGCTTCCGTCTGTGCCGAACTTAAAATCGCTTCTTTGTTGCTGATAATCTTCTGGTATTTCTTGATCTCATCCGGAGTCCGGAGTCTGAGCTCCACCAAAAGCTCCTCCATCTCATCCTTGTCCACGATGATCTTTTTATTATTGGTAAAGGCCTGAGGCTTGCAGCCGTCTATATACCCTTCGATTTCACTGATCAACTGTTCAATCCTGCTCATGTTCAGGTCCTCCAAACGAGTTTTCTCCTACAAATTTTTCCAGCACCCGCTCCGCAATAGCCTCCGGCACAAAGGCAGAAATATCCCCGCCGTACTGGGCCACCTCACGAACAATGCTGGAGCTTAAATAAGCATATTCCAGATCCGTTGTCAAAAAGATCGTGTCAAGGTCCGGCCGCATAATTCGGTTGGTCTGAGAAATCTGCAGCTCATACTCAAAGTCTGTGATTGCCCGAAGCCCTCGAACCACCACATCTGCATGGCATCGGGCGGCAAAATCAACCAGAAGGCCGCCAAAAGCCTCGACCCGCACATTGGCAAAGTGCGAAGTCACTTCCTTTAACATATTAACACGTTCTTCCACAGAAAACAACGGATTTTTTGAACTGTTGTTCAACACTCCTACCACCAACTCATCCACAAGCCTGGCAGAGCGCTCGATAATATCCAAATGTCCGAAGGTCACAGGGTCAAAGCTCCCGGGATAAACAGCAATTCTCATATGGCGCCCTCCCTAAAGTTCCTTCATGGCGATAAACACATGCTTATTGGTTTTGTATTTTTTTTCACGTGTAATCGTAAAAATCGTATCCTCCAGCCAGGAAAAATCCGTGTCAAGGGACGCCTCCACCACGATGAGCGTCATCTCGTCCACCAGACGAGAATGAATGAGGCTGAGAATCAGCTCTTTTTCCAATCCCTGCCCGTAAGGAGGATCCATAAAGATCAGGTCAAACACTTCACCGCCTGCGCTCTCCAATCTGCCGATGGCCGTAAGTGCGTCACATCCCAGAAGCTTCGCACCCTCTTCCAGATGGGTGAAAACCAGGTTCTCCCGGATACACTCCGCCGCCTTCTTATTTTTTTCCACGAAGACGCACTCCCTGGCGCCACGGCTGAGCGCCTCGATACCGATCGCTCCGCTCCCCGCAAATAGGTCTAAAAAACGGCAGCCATTTACATCCGCCTGGAGGATATTGAAAAGAGTTTCTTTGATTCTATCCGTCGTCGGCCGAGTCTCCGGCCCCTCCAAAGTTTTTAGCGGCAGCCTTCTGGCTGTCCCTGCAATGACTCTCATGTCCAGCTTCCTCTTTTTGACTCCAATATTTTCCCATCGTCTACTACACGACAAGAAGTCCATGGTTTATTATAGTATGGATTGTCCCCGCAATCAAGGTTTTTGCCGGAGTTTCCGCATTTTTTCTTTTCGAGACAGGACGGAAGACGGCCGGCCCTTTCCGAGCAGATGACATGGCGGGGCTGCAAACACCCTGGCTTCCTCCGTTCAGACACGTCGGTTTGACGGATTTCACTGCGCCGCCCATGGCAGGCAATTTCACCTCCATCAAACCGGGGCGGCTGAAATTGCCTACGCTATACTCGTGAAATCCGCCAAACCTTCCTATCGTCTGCCCGGAGGAAGCCAGGGTGTTTTACCGGGTTCGTCCCGGAAAGGACCGGCCGTCTTCCTGGTTTGCCGCCAAAATGAGAAAGCGGAAACCGTTCCCCATGGAACGCAAAATACGAAAACCGCTTAAACGCCTGATTCCGGCTCCTCCTTCGCCTTCTTTCCATTATAGAGGAACATGGCGACGGAAGCCGCAATGATGACGGCATAGCCGAGGAAGCTCCACCCGTCCGGAACCTGGTTTAAAAACAGGATGCCGAGCAGGGTCGAGAAGATGATCTGAGAATAATCATAGATGGAGATCTCCCTGGCAGGCGCAAACCGGTAGGCGGCCGTCACGGCGAACTGGCCCACCGAGGCGAAACACCCGGCCAGCAGAAGATACCCAAGCTGCCAGCCTTCCATGGGCACGTAATGAGGAATGACCCAGGGAAGCACCACCACGCAGGAAAAGGCAGAAAAGAAAAACACGATAAAGGGCCCCGGAATCCCCCGCTTCTGCAGATAGCGGACAATGCTGTAGGCCGTCCCCGCCCCGGCTCCCCCCAGCACCGCCACCAGGGCCGGCCCCAGGGGCATCCCGGTCATCCCCGGCTTGATCACGAACAGGGTCCCCACGAAGGCCGTGAGAATACAGAGCACCTGCGGAAGCTTGAGGGTCTCTTTCAGCAAAAACACCGACACGATCACCGTGAAGAAGGGTGCCAGCTTGTTGAGCATGTTGGCGTCGGCCACCATCATCCGGTCAAGGGCATAAAAATTCCCCAGAAGGCCGATGGTCCCGGCAATGGAGCGAAAGAGCAGCCAGGGCACGTCCCCCTTCTTTAACTTCACCTTCGTGCGGGAGGCCAGCAGATAAATTCCCGCCGCCGCCAGGGCCACCAGGTTCCGGAACACACTCTTCTGGAAAGAAGGCACGTCCCCCGCCAGGCGCACCAAGATCCCCATGGCCGCCCAGGAGAAGGCCGACAACATGATACATAAAATCCCCTTCGTCTTGTTTGACATAACCCTTAACCCCTTTTTCTAAACTCGTAAATCCGAAAAGACATCCCATACGGCTTCCTGCCAATCCACCCTGGCCTGCGGATATTCCGCCTGCAGGTCCCGCAAAAGCCCTGGAAAGTTTCCCTCCCGGACCAGCGGAAACAATTCCTCCAGCATGGCCGCCTTGTCCACGAAATAAGGCTTCTCCGTCTCGTTTTTGTACAGGGTACAGGCCGCCCTGCCGTTCAAATACACACCCATGGACGCAAATTCCTCCTGCACCATATTATAAAACATGCGTCCGGGTTTTACAATCGCAAACACAGAGAAATAGTTGTGAAAACCTCCATAAGTCAACGGCACACCATTAATGTTGAGAAGGAAATGCCATGATCTATTCCGATGTCATCATCAAGCGACTTTCCCATCTGTGCAAAAAACGTGGGATCACCGTCAACAAATTGGCAATTGGTCTCGACATGACCGTTTCCGGCTTGACAGTTCCCTCGTAGAATGCGATGGCCCAGTCCGGGTTATAATGGCCCCACCGGTGTCGCAATATAAAACCCTCTCGGCAGTTTCACATAGACCGCCACACTGATGTTTATATCAAATTCGGCGGCAAAGTCACGCTCCCCATTCACGCCGATCTGATCTTGCGGTCATAGTAATTGACATACATCTGCATCTGTCCCAAGTCCTGATGCCTTAGTTTCTCCGTTTTCAGGTCAATCAGCACAAAACATCTCAGCAAACGGTTGTACAAGACCAAATCAATCTTATTCTGAAATCGGAATAACATAGATTATTCCGATTCTCTGATTATTCCGATTTTAACATAGACCGCCTAAGAAATCTATATGCAGTCTACATGAATTAGGCTGTCTATGTTATTTTATCGGAATAATCTTTTTGATTAGTATCCCCTACAAAGTCGCCCGATGATGTCGTCATCACCTTCCCAAAACGCTTTTTCTGTAGGGAGGCTGGCGACTTCCCCAACATTTTGCGAAGCCTTTTCAATCGCTTTGCGTTTCATCTCAGTGTCAGCATATGCGTAGATACGGGTCGTTTCTGGATCCTCATGGCCGAGAAATTCCGCTAAAAGGGCCAGCGGCATTCCCGCACGGTAAAGGTGCATGGCACGCGACTTCCTGAACATGTGGGGATGGATCCTTTCAGGGATGTCAGGTTTTTCCATTCTCGCTAAATCGGCATATTTTTTGAGGAAACGGGCAACATTGTCATCCGACATTGGTGTCTTCTCCCTTTTATGTATCGTGTAAAACAACGGCTCCTGTAAGGCTGAACCCTGATGAAATTTTCTGCGGTAGTTGACAAAAAGCGCTGTGGTCTCCCCTGAAACAGGAACAAGCCGGGGCTTTGCGCCTTTGCCCCATAAGTAGACAGTATTGTTATCTTCATGGAAATCCTCCAGCTTCAGCCCCAGCATCTCGCAGTCCCTTGCTGCCGAATCGTACATCAGCGCCATGAAAAACTGATCCCTCACTCCGAGTCTTGTCTTTGTATCCGGTACGGCCAGCAGGGATTTCATCTCTTCCGGGCTCAGGAATTCAATGACATATGAACGGTCAGCCCCCTTTTTCAAGGGTATCTCCCCCAGTGCTGCCGAACAAGGATAAAGAACAGGTTCCATGGATGCCGCATATCTGAAAAATGATCTCAGGCAGCTTAGACGCTGGTTCCTTGTTGATGGTTTCCAGCCTTTCTCGAATTCCATCTGGTCGAGAAATCCAGTCACGACCGCCGGGTCGATATCTGAGAAAGCAAGCCGACTGTTGTCAATGCCCTTTGCAGCAGAAAGGTAACGGAGGAACAGGTTCCATGTGTCATGTATACTCTGTATGGTGTTGTCACTGCAGCCGCGTTGTTTTGGTAGAAACACGGTAAAATACGGTCTGAGATGTTTGCGGACCAGAACCCTTGAGGCATCAGCTTTCATGCGGCACCTCCGGGATGATCCCCTGGATGTCCATGAACTTCTGGATACCCAGCTTCTCTGGCAGAAGGTGGATGTAATAGAAGGTGCTGTTAAAAGTGACATGCCCCATGTAGGTGCTTAAGTATGGCGCATATGCATTCAGGTCCTTTCCTTCCTCCACCCAGCGCATGAGCGTCCTTGTTGCGAAATTATGTCTGAGATCATAGGGGGTACAGCTTTTGGAAGATGTATTGTTCCCGGCATTTTCCCAGCATTTGTGGAATTTTTCCGTCATCCAGCCATGCGTGTATGGGCTGCCGTCAGGGGACGGGAAGAAATATGTCCTGCCAGGATGGAGGGATTCTGCTATGGCGTCATATTTCCTGCACAGCTCCATCACATTCGGCAGGGTCACAATCCTGCGGTCCCTATGGCCTTTTGCTTCATCTATATATATCGTGTTTTTCGAAAAATTAAAGTCGGCCCGCTTCAGGGTCCTTGCTTCCTGCGGCCTCATTCCCGTAGCGAACTGGAGCCTGAAGATTACCGGAACCGTATATTCGAGCAGGGGGCTGTTGTCTGCATGGGGATAACGGTCTGCTGCCCCGAAAAATGACCGGATCTCATTATCTGACATGATATAGGGAAGGTCTGCTTTTTTCTGCGGGAAGAAATTCATGGGAAGGATGTATGCCTCTTTCCCTATGGCAGAGAGGTAACGGCCGAATTCCCGGACTGTGCCTGCGCGGTATCCGCAGTTTTTCCCATCTGTCCCGGCCTGACAGAAGCCAAAAGCGATCTCCTGGGTGAGCGTGCCGGAATCCGGATGATGGGACAGGCAGTACCGGTCAAAAGTCTGCAGGGCCCAGGCATAGCTTTCGCATTTATGTCCGAGTGCGGCTTTGTATTCCACCATCCCCTGGATGTCATCGGCAAAAAGGCTTGCAAATACAAATGTTTACGGTTAGAGGGAAGTAATTTCAGATTAGGCGGTATAGCCCCAATTACAAGGGCTGTACCGTCTTTTTGAGTTCCTATGCACCTTGCCGTTTCGGTTGCGTGGCAGAAAGGAAATTGATTTCCCCTACAAAGTTGAAAACAATATCTACTTTCTGTACCCGTTTCCCGTTCACCTTTTCCGGCGCATGGACTAT
>CAJUOF010000078.1 GCA_910587905.1 uncultured Lachnospiraceae bacterium | reverse complement strand
GCCGGCCGTGTAGGAGAGAATTCCATAGTCAATGACGCGGACTCTGTCGGAGCGAAGCAGGCGATGCAGCGCCCTCTCCGGATTTTTCGGAAGCTTCATCCCCCTGGAGAAGTCATTTCCGGACCCGGAGGGAATGTATCCCAAAGTCACCGGCGCCGACATGGAAATCCCATTGATCACCTCGTTGAGCGTGCCGTCTCCCCCCAGCACCACAAGGATCTTCTCATCCCGGTCCGGATGGCTGGGAGAAGTCAGAAACGCCGCCAGCTCGGTGGCATGTCCCGGCCGTTCCGTCATAAAGGCTTCATAAGGAACAGGAGAAAGTGGTCGCTTTCCTTCTGTCTCCTGATCTCTGTCGCAACGAATGTTGGATCGGTCCAACTGCTTTTTCACCTGTTCCCAAATTTTACGCCCTTTTCCCGAGCGGGAATGAGGATTTATGATAAAGTAATACATGACGCTTCCTCCGCCGAAGTATGATACCGTCATTGTACCACAGAACCGCCCACAGATACAAAGAAAAATTTTCTAAACAAAAATCGTGGGAAAAGTCTTGACAATTGACACAATACGGGTTATACTACCTAAGCAGTCAAGAAAACTAGATAAAATCTTGAATTAGAGTTCAGGGGTCTTAGCTCAGCTGGGAGAGCATCTGCCTTACAAGCAGAGGGTCACAGGTTCGAGCCCTGTAGGCCCCATTATGGCGGAATAGCTCAGTTGGCTAGAGCACACGGTTCATACCCGTGGTGTCGAGAGTTCAAATCTCCCTTCCGCTACGCATCAAAGTCCGAGTCCGGTATGGATTCGGATTTTTTGTCTTGTTACAGCGCGGTAACTGCTGCATGTTCACCGAAAATCGAAAAAGCCCCGTTGCTTTTATCCGGGACCGCGCGGAAACGTGTTCCGGATAAAAGCAACGGGGCTTTTTGTATCTTTTACTTTGAAAGTTCAGCGCTCCGGCGCTGAACTGCGCGAAAATGAGGTCTCGAAGTGACATCTTCCTCTCCCATTTTCTGCGCATCCGCCGGAGGCTCAAAATAAACCACTTTCATTCATGGTGGTATCTGCAATGCTGATATGGTGGTTTATTTATGAATGAGCAGCGACTTCCCGCTCATCTCCTTCGGCTGCTCCATCCCCATCATCTCGATCAGGGTCGGGGCGATGTCCGCCAGGCAGCCGCCCTCCCTCAAGGTATAATCCCTGTCATAGTTGATCAGGATGAAGGGCACCGGATTGGTGGTGTGGGCCGTGAAGCTTCCGCCGTGAACGTAGTCGACGAGCTGTTCCGCATTTCCGTGGTCCGCGCAAAGGAACATCTGGCCTCCCACTTCCTTGACCGCCACCACGGCTCTTCCCACGCAGGCGTCCACCGCTTCCACCGCCTGGATGGCCGCGTTCTCCACGCCGGTGTGTCCCACCATGTCCGGATTGGCAAAATTGACGATGATCACGTCGTATTTGCCGGACTCAATGGCCTCCACCAGCTTGTCGCAGACCTCGTAGGCGCTCATCTCCGGCTTTAAGTCATAGGTCGCCACCTTGGGGGACTTGACCAGGATCCGGTCCTCGCCCGCATTGGGCTCCTCCACGCCGCCGTTGAAGAAGAAGGTCACGTGGGCATATTTTTCCGTCTCGGCGATCCTGGCCTGAGTCATGCCGCGGGCCGCCAGGAACTCCCCGAAGGTGTTGGTGATCTCCACCTTGTGGAAGGCCACCAGCTTGTTGGGAATGGTCACGTCATATTCTGTGAAACACACGTAGGTGGTCTTCACCCGCTCTCCCCGGTCAAAGCCGTCGAACTCGTCGGCGCAGAACACCCTGGTCAGCTCCCTGGCCCGGTCGGGGCGGAAATTGTAGAAAATAATGGAGTCGCCGTCCTTTATGGTCGCCACGGGCGCGCCGTTCTCCATCACCACCGTGGGAACCACGAACTCGTCGTTCACGCCCTCGTCGTAGGACGCCTGGATCAGCTCCACCGGGTCGGCCGCCGTCTTTCCCTCGCCCCTCGTGAGCGCCCGGTAAGCCAGCTCCACCCGGTCCCAGCGATTGTCCCGGTCCATGGCGTAGTAGCGCCCGCTCACGGAAGCCACCTTCCCCACGCCGATCTCCTTCATCTTCTCCACCAGCTCGGCCACGTACTCCTTGCCGGAGGTGGGGGGGGTGTCACGGCCGTCTAAGAAGCAGTGAACATAGACCTTAGAAAGCCCTTCCCGCTTTGCCAGCTCCAAAAGCCCGTAAATGTGGGTGTTGTGGCTGTGGACCCCGCCGTCGGACACCAGCCCGTAAAGGTGGAGGGAAGAATCATTCTTTTTACAGTTTTCCACAGCTTCCCGAAAAGCCTCATTCCGAAAGAACTCCCCGTCCTGGATTTCCTTGGTGATCCTGGTCAGCTCCTGGTAGACGATGCGCCCCGCGCCCATGTTGAGATGGCCCACCTCGGAGTTTCCCATCTGCCCTTCCGGAAGCCCCACGGCCATGCCACTGGCATTCCCCTTCACGAAGGGACAGTTGGCCATCAGCTTATCCATAACCGGAGTCTTCGCCTCGTAAACGGCATTTCCGTCATGCCTCTCATTGAGACCGTAACCATCGAGAATCATCAGCACTGTAGGTTTTTTACTCATTGTCGTTCTCCTTCAATATCGTCCATTGACAGATCCAATCGTTTTTCTTTCAACATTGAATTGTACTCTATTTTTTCCCACTGTGCAAGACCTCTGATAAAATTCTCACAATTTCCGGCCGGCTGTTTCCTCTACTCCGAATTTCCCAAACGGCATTTTCTAAAACGACGGTTTTCTTTCCAAATAGCGACGGGCTCACTCCGTGATCGCCCACACCCTGGCCGGAAGCCCCGTGGCCCCCTCGATCCTGGGATAAGAGACAATTGCCACCGCCCCGGCGGCCGTCACCTGATCCAGGTTGGTGAGGACCTCCACCTGCAGCTTCCCTTTGTCCAGCACATACCGCTCGCAGGCCAGGTCCCCCGCCTTCGCCGCCTCCAAGGAGGCATCCGTGTCCAGGGTCTCATGTCCGTTGGCGGCGGCGTTCCGCTCCTCATAGATAAACCGGAGCGCCTCCATGGACCAGCCCGGGAAATTCTCTCCGCCGTCTGCATCCAGGCCGGAGAGGGCGTCCATGTCCGGCCACCGCTTCGACCAGTCGGTACGCAGCGCCACGAAGGCTCCCTCCGGAATGGATCCGTAAACCCTCTCGTACTCCCGGATATCCTCAGCCGTGACCACGTAGGTGGGATCCTGTTTCACCTTCTCCGACACGTCCACCACGCACAGGGGGAAGATCAGATCCTTCACGCCATAGTGCTCCGACAGTTCCCTCTCCTTCACAAAATGCCCCGGAAAGTCGATATGGGTGCCGAACTGTCCCGGAAACTTGAAGGTCTGAATCAGGCAGTCCAGCATCTCGTTCCCCCAGTCATAGCAGGTGGTCCCAAGTTCCACCGACCCTTCCGGGATTCCCGCCCAGTAAGGGCTCTCATTGTTTAATGAGTGCGACAGCTCCACCCAGCGGTATTTTTTCGCTTCCTTTAATGCTTCCCACAATTTGTACAAAACACATTCCTCCTTTTCAGTTAACCTTTTTTCACCGGATGGCGGATCACAGTCTTTAAATTCTCCGGCTTACAACGCCTTGCGTCGCTGAGATAAATTTCATGATGAAGCCGGCCGGCCGCAAAATCCACCACGTATCCCTGTCCGCTGGCAAAGTCATCCATCAGAGCAACCGTCCCCGGCTCGTCGTCATAAGGCCCTACATGCATACACTGTACACAAATCCCCTCATCATAAGTAAAAAATTCTACTTTGGAGAAATCGGAGCCTTTCTTCGCCTCCGCCTCGGCAACCGCCCAGTCAAATTCCTCTCTGGTGACAAAATCCGGAAGCCGAATCATGGAAATCCACTGAAACTTCTCCTTATGTCTGTAATCGATGCCTGCTGTGCCCTCCTGCCACCAAAGTCCCTCCAGGGGCGGCACCACATAGTCAAAATATCCTTCCATTTTATGAGTGCCCATTTTGCTCATCTTGATGGTGAAGGCAATGCCGTAGAGAAGGCCCATGGCTTCTTGGTAAGCGCCCCCCTCTTCGTTGGGGTCCCCCATTCCCCGCACGGCCACAAAGTTCATTTTCGGAACAGTCACAAGCTCCGGTTTTTTTCCGGGAAGGTAGAATTCCTTATATTCCTTTTTATAATCAAAAGCGGGCGCCTTCTTTAGTTTCTTCGGATCCTTTGGCTTTCCAGACTTCTTCGGCTTCGGCGCCGGAAGCTCCGCACAGGTTTCCCGCACAAGCTCCGTGAGCCGTTCCCTGTTTTCCACGTCCTCAACAAGGAAATAATTCTTTGCCCCCTCATAAGGCGGCGCCTCCAAAAGCTCCGGGCAAAGCCTTCTCCCCGTCTCCGTGATCTTCACGAAAAGCTGATCATCACAGATCACTCCAAAAATCTTTCCGTCACAGTAAATCCCATATTCCCCAAACATTTTCCGGTACGTGATCTCTCCGGCTCCTCGAAGCTCGTCCGCAAGAAACTCCACAAATTCCAATCTGGATGCCATTCTGCTCCCTCCACTTTTATCGTTTTTCCTATTATACCAGAGAAATACCAATAGCGGTGTACCATGTTTTAAAAAATTCACTGTTTTTGATTCTATTGACTAAATCCCCCTTTTGTAGTATGCTTTTTTTGTAGTGCATTTTGTGCATATAAGACAAAAACAAAAAAGGAGATGGAGCTATGTTATACGGTATTTACAATGCATACTGGACCCATGAATGGTCTGCAAACTATGAGTATTATATCCCTAAAGTAAAGAAGCTGGGATTTGATGTATTGGAGATTTCCTGTGCGGCTTTGACCAGGGATTATGCGACAGATGAAAAGATTCGTGATTTGAAGAAATGTGCCGATGACAATGGCATTGTCCTGACAGCCGGATATGGTCCCACCAAGGAGCAGAATTTATGCTCGGCAGACGACGCCGTCGTGAAAAAGGCGATGGAGTTCTTTGAGATGATTCTGCCGAAGCTGGAGATGATGGATATCAAGGTATTGGGCGGCGGCCTCTATTCCTACTGGCCCCTTGATCCGACTCTGCCGATGGATAAGGAGAAGGATACGGAACGCGCCATCAAAAATATGCGGAAGCTGTCCAAGGTGGCCGAGGACTGTGATGTCACCCTTGGCATGGAAGTTCTGAACCGTTACGAGGGATATATGATGAACACCTGTGAGGAGGCCCTCCGGTTTATCGACGCCGTAGACAGCTCCCACGTAAAGGTTATGTTGGATACCTTCCATATGAATATTGAAGAGGACAATATGGCAGCGGCTATCCGCCTGGCCGGAGACAAACTGGGCCATCTCCACTTAGGCGAGCAGAACAGACGTGTCCCCGGCAAGGGCAGCATGCCTTGGCAGGAAATCGGACAGGCTCTCCGCGATATCAATTACCAGGGAGCCGCAGTTATGGAGCCCTTCGTCATGAAAGGCGGCACAGTCGGTTCTGAAATCAAGGTCTGGAGAGATCTGGTGCCGGATGTGACTGAGGAAATTCTGGATCGGGACGCAAAGGGCGCCGTCGAATTCGTCCGTCATGTATTTGAACTGTAGGAGGGAGCGCCATGGGAGTAAACATATCTGGTGTCGCCCATATCGGCTTATATATCAAGGATGTGGAGCGTTCCAAAAAATTTTATACGGAAGTCCTCGGATTTGAGACCATCTGTGAATTTGTATCTCTGGAAGGAAATAAGATGGCTTTCGTGAAGAGCGGAAACCTGATTATCGAGTTGATCCAGCACAAGGTATGGATGGACCGGAAGGATGGTCTGTTCGATCACATTGCCATGGAAGTGGAAAACATTGAAGAGACCAGCGAAAAACTGAAAAAGCTGGGCATCGAGTTTGAGGCAGATATTTACTTTGACGACTTGGTCTTTGATCAGGGTGTCAAATACCAGGCATTCCGCGGACCGGACGGAGAGCATCTGGAAATTTATCAGACCTTGTAGTATTTAGTTCAAAAAATAGACGGCAGACTCCCCCTCAGATGATATTCCCTTTCATCCGGGAGGGAGTTTTTCGTTCCATCATTTTCTCATCACTTCATTTTTCTACTGCATCATCTCAAATAAACTCATCTGCCTGCCGTATTCCTTTTTCTTGCCCACATGCGCCTTTTCGCTCCGGACCAGTTCCGGTGAAATCTCTTTCAAAAAGGAGGACGGCTCCTGGGATGAGGTGAGGATCAGCACATCCCTGGCCCTGGTGAGACCTACATAAAACAGACGGCGTTCCTCCTTCTCATCGGAGGAGGTTTTCACTCCCGCAAAGGGAATCAGCCCTTTTCTCACTCCATAAATCATCACCACCGGAAATTCCAGACCTTTTGAACCGTGAAGTGTCATCAAAGTAACTGCGCCTGCCCGATATTGCTTTCCCCCGCAGCGCCTCAAATCACTCTCGATCCCTGTCTCCAATGCCTCCAGGAATTCCGGCATCCTCTGGTAAAAGAGCGCAGTCTGACAGAGCTTCTGCATCTCCTGTTTCTGCTCCAATCTCCGGTCCTTCATCCATTCCTCCAGGAGCTTCTGAGGCTTTCTCCGCCTGAGCTGCGGCCCGTACTTCTCTGCCAGCTCTTCATAAGAGGCGTCTGTCCCCTGCTTTGCCTCCGGATTCCACAACAACGTCAAAGCCGTCTGGTGGGCTAACTTGTCGTTCGGCTGTAACAGGGACTTGAAAAAACAGATGGTCCCCCGCACAGTCTCCTCCTCCAGGAACGACTCCCGCCCTGCCACCACGTAGGGAATCCCCTCCTTCTTGAGACAATCTTCCAAAAGCGCAGCCTGACGATGGGTGCGGTACAGCACGGCAATGTCCTCAAAACCCCAGGTGTTTCCCCCGCCTGCCGCAGACAGCTCCTGAGCCTCCAGCATCCCGATTCCTCCGGCAAGACGATTGATCTCTTTCGCCACGAAAATAGCCTCCGCCCTCTCGCTGTCTGCCTCGACCAGCCTGACCGGGAGTCCCTCCGCCCTGTTGGGATTTAAGTTCCGTTCTCCACCAGGATTTTTGGAGATTGTCTCACAGGCTGCTGCCAAAATCTGAGGTGTCGACCGATAATTCTCCGTCAGGACAATCTGGCAGATCTCCTCAAAATCCTCCGCAAGTCTCTGGAAACATCCGGCATCAGCCCCTCGAAACCCATAGATCGCCTGATCTCTGTCCCCGATGACAAACAACTCTCTTCCCGCTCTGTTCCACGCTTTGACCAGCCGATATTGCAGAGAATTGATATCCTGAAACTCATCCACCAGAAGGTAAGAAAATGCCCCCGCACCTGCAGGTTTTCCCTTTTGATTCTCTTCCTCTTCGGCAATCCGCAGAGCTTCCAACAGGATATCGTCAAAATCCAAGGCGTTCCACTCCCTCAGACCATTCTGATATGCCTCCAACACCTCTTTTCCCAGACCTGAATCCGGCTCACCCATTCCCGTTTTCACATTCGAAACCCATGTGAGAATCTGAGAGACAGACTGCTTCAGGCCGAATTCCTTTCGAATGCTGCAGGCAAGCTCTCTTGTCTCCATCTCTCCGGCCAGTGAAACCTCCATCCCCCTGTCCTTCAGGAACCTCCATGCAATCGAATGAAAGCTTCCGATCTGCAGCTTATTGGCCGGCCCCTTCCCGAGCTGCCTTCGGATCCGTTCCCGCAGCTCCCCTGCCGCCTGATTGGTAAAGGTTACTGCCGTGATGCCGGACGGATTGACTCGTCTCGTCTCCAGCAGATGGAGAATATGCGCCGCCAGCGTCCCCGTCTTTCCAGTGCCAGGCCCCGCCTTTACCACAGTGACACGGTGGGCAGATTCGATCGCCTGCCGTTGTTCTTCATTCCAAATCGGTTCCGCTTTCTCTTCCATCAAAGAAGCCAACTCATTCTTATGTCCCTCCGCATTCTGCGCCTGCGGTGCACAAGCCGTCAGCTCTGAAAGCCGTCCTCTCCCCTGCAGGTTCCGGCTCTCTTCCGTCTTTGCGTCCTCGAGCGGCAAATCCGACTGCTGCCCAAACAGGCTTAACTGCCCATCCAATTGTTCGATCTCACTGCGCGTAAACAGGCGAAGACTCCCGTATTCTCCGTCAAAGCCCGGCCGCCAGATCACTTCCCCTCTTCTCAGCCTTCCGATTCCTTCTGCAATCCGAGTTCCCGATATCCTGCCGATCTCCTCCAGTGGAAGCTCCCGCAGGATGGGAAACTCCGGCCCAAGTTTTTGAAGCATTTCCTGATAGGTTTTCCCGACCTTGACGCCGGCCGGCGAACATCCCAGAGATGCACCGATCAGCTCCGGTAAGGGGACAAGACTCTCGAACCTTGGCGCCTGGGGCCTCCGATATCCCTCCGGACGGTCGGAAAGCTGCTCAATGCGGTGAGATACCCCGATGGTCAGCTTCCGGCCGCAAACCGGACAGATGCCTCCATACTTCACGGTCTCAGAAGGCGACAGACAGAGCCCACATTTTCGGTGGCCGTCATAGTGATATTTCCCTTCCTCGGGGAAAAATTCAATCGTCCCAGCCAAGCCTTTCCCTGTCTGAATCGCTTCCCTCAATGACTCGTATGACAAATCAATGTCAAAGAGATTTGCTTCCCTGCCCAGCTTTGCCGGTGAGTGGGCATCCGAGTTGGAAATCAGATGATAACGGTCTATGGCGGAAACCCTCCAGTTCATAGGAGGATCCGAGGAAAGCCCTGTTTCCATGGCGTGAATATAACCGGTCAGGTCGCCAAAGCACTCTTCCACAGAGTCAAAGCCGGAAAAGGCCCCAAACAGGGAAAAATGCGGTGTCCAGATATGGGCCGGAACGTAAACCGCCTCCGGACACAATTCCAGCAGAATCTCCAACAGATCATGACAGTCCAGCCCCAGAATGGGCCTGCCATCCGAATGAATATTTCCGATGGTCTCTAATTTGCGTGAGATCAACTCTGCCTCTTCCAACCCCGGAAGCAAAATCAGACTATGTACCTTTCTCACCCGGCCGCATTTCTTATAAATCGAACTGATCTCCCCGGTAATGACAAAATGCGGCTGCATATTCTCCACCGCTGTATGGTCCTCGATCCGATACTCTTTCTTCAACACATAAAAGCCATTTCCGTCCGGCTCCAGCTTTTCCTCAAGCTCCTGCCTCCACGCCGGATGCGTAAAATCCCCGCTCCCGACAATACATGGGAATGAATGTGTAAATCCGCAATATACATAAAAGCCTTCTTTCGCTATGTAATGAACTACATTAAAATCGGTATCCCGATTCATTTCCCCGACAGGCCGGCCGCCTCCAAAAGCTCCCCCATCCTCCGGTTGCACACCCCGAGGGCGACACCCGCATTGATCACCCGCTTGCAGCGCTTCATGACTGTGAGAGCCTGCGCAAAGGTTTCCTCCCGGATCTCCTGAAAGGGTTCCTCCGCAATAACCTCCGAGGCCAAAAGCCTTGCCAGCCGGTAATCCACGTCGTTGGTGTAGAGGATTCCAGCCGCAAACGGAACTTCTTCCTTCTGGAGCTGCCTAAAAACGGGGATACCCGTCCCGCAGGAAGAGAGCACGAATACCTCCGGCTCCCCCTCAGGCTTTGGAAGCTCGATGCTCCCGAAGCACGGGTCAAAAAAGCCGTTGTCAATGCCGTAAAGCTCCCGGATGACCTCCTCCTTAAAGATCTCCTCCGGTCTCCCGTAATGGGAGACGGCCTCCCCGTTCACGCACAAAATCCGGTCAGAAATTTTCTCCGCCAGATCAATCTCATGGAGAGACATGATCACCGTGATCTGCTTCTCCTTCGCCATCCGTCTTAAGATCGCCAGAAGCTCCAGCTTATGGCGGATGTCCAGGAAAGAAGTCGGCTCGTCCAAAAGAATGATCTCCGGCTCCTGACAGATGGCGCGGGCCAGAAGCACCCGCTGGCGCTGGCCGTCGCTGATGGCCTGGAAATCCCTTTCCCCAAGCTCCCCCGCATGGACCGCCTCCATAGCCTCCTCCACCTTCCGCTCGTCCGCCTCCGTGAGGATTCCCAGCCGTCCCGTGTAGGGATAACGCCCTGTCGCCACCACGTCATGGCAGGTCATGAGCTCCGGCTTCATCCGTTCCGTCAGGACCACGGCCATCTTCCTGGAAAGTGCCTTGTAGGACAGCTCATGGATGCTTTTCTCCTCCACCAGCACACTGCCGCCAAGAAGCTTAAGCTGTCTGGAAATACTTTTTAAAATTGTGGACTTCCCGGCCCCGTTGGGACCGATCAGCGTCACAATCTCCCCCTTCCGAATCGCCACGTTCATATCAGAAAGCAGAGGTTTCCCGCCATACCCCACCGTTAAATTCTTAAGCTTCACAAAATAATCTGCCATGGCCTACCTCCCTTTCTGCCGGCGAAGCATCATAAAAATCACCACGGGCGCCCCGAAAATGGACGTGACCGTGCTGATGTTAAGCTCCGTGGGAGCGAAGGCCATCCGAGCGATCAGGTCACACAGCATGCAGAACACAGCCCCGCCGAGAAAGGTCCCCGGGATCACCACCAGAGGCTTCGCTGTGCCCAGGCACCGTTTCACCAGAAAGGGGACCGCAATGCCCACGAAGGAAATGGGGCCGGCAAAGGCCGTCACGCAAGCGGAGAGAAGGCTGGAGAGCAGGATCAGCGTGACCCGAAACGCCTTGATGTTGACTCCCATACTCTGGGCATAGGCCTCCCCAAGCTGATAGGCCCCGATGGGCTTGGAGAGAAGAAACGTGAACAGAAACGTCACGCCGACGACCAGAGCCGAGACGCCCACGTTGCTCCAGCTCATGCCGGAAAAACTTCCCAGTGACCAGCCGTGGAGATTCACGATATCCGAATCCTCGGCAAAGGTCACCACAAAGTCCGTGATGGCAGAACAGATGTAGCCGATCATGATTCCCGCCACCAGAAGAGTCGCCATATGACGGATCCTTCTGGAAAACAGCAGGATAAAGCCGATGGAAATCAGAGACCCGACAAAGGCGGCCACAATCAGCGTATAAGACGAAACTGCCCGAAACCTCCCCATAAAATAAATCATAGTCAGGGCCACCACCATTTTCGCCCCCGAAGAAATCCCCAGCACGAACGGACCCGCGATGGGATTCTCAAAAAAAGTCTGGAGCAGGAAGCCGGACAGAGACAGGGCCCCGCCCAAAATTGCCGCCATAAAAATCCTAGGCAGACGGATTTTCCAGATTATATTTACCTCCGTGGCATCCCCGGAGCCCAAAAACAAAATCTTTATGATTTCCGGCACAGAAATACGGACATTCCCGGTATTGATGTTCAAGACCGTGATCGCAAACAAGGCCCCGGTCAGCACGGCGAACACCAGCGCATACCGGGAACGCGGGCGGAACATCTCGCCG
>CAJUOF010000077.1 GCA_910587905.1 uncultured Lachnospiraceae bacterium | reverse complement strand
TCCAGCCGGCTCATGATCCCGCCGTCGGGGAAGGTGTACCCGTACTCCCCGTCCCAGGAAGCCGAATAGCTGTGGAAGCTGATGGCATCCCCCTGCAGGTAAATCCCCACGGCCTTGTCGTAACGAATGTTGTCCTCGTCTCTGATTTCCGGCGGAAGAAGGGCTTTCCAGTCCTCCACATAGGCCTCCGGCCGGTATTCGTAGGGATGCCAGCCCTCCCCCATCTTTTCCAGGACGAAAAGCCTGGTTATGTCGGAATATGACTTCTTCCCGTCGCCCGCCCTGCGTCTCACGGCCACGGCCAGTTCCTTCGTGCCGTCCCCGTCGTAATCGGCCAGCCTCATCTCCCCGCTCACCGACACGGACAGATCCCGGATATCCGTCTCCTCCGGCTCCTCCAGCCTGCCCAGGACATAGTAATTTCCGTCCCCGGCCAGCACCGCCAGTTCCCCGTAATTCTCAGGACCGGCCTCGTCGTTGTACCAGAGCTCTTGCCCATTTGTCTCCGCCAGCATCGTGGAATAGCTTCTCTCGCCTTTCCCGAACCACCAGAGCTCTTCTTCCGGAAGCGCCACGTCCTCCTCCGCCGCCTCGTATCCCACTGCCCCTGCCCCCTCCGGCACCATGAATACATCCTCATCCAACACCACGTCTTCCTTCGGCACCCGGAGCTCCTCCAGGTCCATTCCCGTTTTCTGGTAATGCGCCCCGTCGAACAAAAATTTCCCGGCCCCCCTGTAATTCAGGGCCCCCATCACCCATTTCTCACCATAGGGCGATCTCAGATACGTCCGGCTGAGAATCTCCCCCGGCTCCAGGGCAAACTTCCTCTCCGAGAAGTCTCCAAGGTCTTCCTCGTAATCGACAAAATCAACGTCGTCGTCCATGCCTGTAGATTTCAGGAATTTCTCCCAGTCCTGCCTGTAATCCTCTTCCGTGTACTCATGGACCTTCCAGCCGCCCCCGTCCGGTTCCAGGACGAACAGCCGCTCCTGTTTCCGACAGTCCTTCCCGGCTTCCGCATAGTGCCACACGGCCACGGCCAGTTCCTCGGCGCCGTCCCCGTCATAGTCGTCCGGCACGATCTTGCCGCCGAGGGCGGCAAACGGCTCATCCCCCTCCGCCCCCTCTTTCGCCTTCTCTTCCAGGGGCTCCAGCCGGCCAAGGCCGTAATACTTCCCGTCGGCCGCCAGAACCGCCATCTCCCCGTAATCCTCCGACTCAAAATCATCGTTGAACCAGAGCTCTGCCTCCTCCGTCTCCGCGATCTTAAGTGTCAGCGAGGACGCTTCCCCCTTTTCCGTGAAGCTGCATCCCGCCAGAAGCACGATGCCGAGAAGGGCCGTGCAGACCGTGACCACGCCGGAGAACCGCTTTTTCCCCAGGGCCACCCGCCAGATCCGCTCCTTGACCGTCCCCCAGCTCCCGGCGAGGGAGGTGGCCGCCCGGAACACGCCGCCCCTTTCCTCCTTTCCGGAGGCCAGCCGGACCAGGGTCTTCCCGTAATCCAGCCGTTCGCTTCGTCTCAGCCGTTTCAGGGCCGCCTCGTCACAGGCGAGCTCGCAGTCCTTTTTGGAAAGAACCGCCGCCAGCCATACGAAGGGATTCATCCAGTAAACGGCCAGCAAAACGCAGCGCAGAAGGGACCACAGGAAATCCCCCTGGCGGTAATGGCAGTACTCGTGGATCAGCACGTGGCGAAGTCCCGCACCTTCCGTCTCCAACCGTTTCGGCAGATAAATGCCGCGCCCGTACTGGCAAGGCACCCGGACCGCCGGCGTCACGTAAACCTTCAGAGGAACCGTCTCCTGCGCGAACGGCTTTCGGTTCCGCTTAAGCCTGCGGTAAAAGTCAAGATTCACGAACAATTCCCACAGCGCCAGCAGGACGGCCCCTCCGGCCCAGACACCCGTCAGGACCGTCGGCCAGTCCATGGAGGAAGCCCCGCCCGGTTCCTCGCTCGTCTCTTCCACCACCGTCCGGGGCTCTGCCGTCCCCGTCTGTCTCAGACCAGCCGTCTGATCTTTCGCCCCGGCCGGCTCCTCCGTCCAGATCTGGCTTCCGCCGACCGAGCTCCCCCCGTTCTGGGCTCCGACGCCAGGCACCCCGGGGACCTCCGGCGGAAATCTCCCGGAAGCGGCAGGATCCGCATCCCCCCTCCGTTCCATTCCCAGGACCCGCATCATGCCGTATCCGTTCTGCAGGCCCTTTTCCAGGGAGGGAACCGCCAAAAGAAGGAAGGGCAGAAGAAGCCGCAGGGCCACGGCCAGCCACAGGGCGTACCTCACCCGCCCCGACAGCCGGTCTCCGGCCAGGACCCGCAAAGCCGTGATTCCCAGGATCAAAACCGACGACGTGATCAACAACTCCAGAATTTCATACCCTTTCATCTCTCCCCCTCCTCCGCCTGTCTCAGGATGGCATAAAGCTCATCCACCTCTTCCTTCGAGAGCGTGTTCCCCTTCACCATCTGGTTGACCATGAGCCCCAGGCTCCCGTTATAGACCTTCTGCAAAAAGCCCCTGGTCTCCTGGAGCTCCGTCTCCTCCTTTTTAAAAACAGGATAAAACTGCTTGGCCCTCTCACCCTCCCGGTAAGCCACCGCCCCCTTCTTCTCCAGCCTCCCCAGCATGGTGATCACCGTGTGCTTCGTCCAGCCGGTCTCCTCCTTGAGCTCCGCCACCAGTTCGGTGATGGTCCTCGGCTCCTTCTCCCACAAGGCCCGCATGATCTTCCATTCTCCGTCCGATATCCCAATCTTCTTATCCTCCACCGTATCACCTCCGTCCAAACAATATCGTCGAATCCCCCAAAAATCTTCTATGCGCACAAGGTTGACTTTTGTCTACCTTCATCTTACAATACAGGTATACATTTGTCAACCTTTTTCCTTGTAGAAATTTTGTTTTATCTTTGATACACTAAGAAAAAAAACAGGCAAACGCATTGTCACATGGATAAGGAGGTGCCATGATATGTCAGATGAAAAGGAATTAAATATCTCTCTGTTCGATCAGCTTACCCTAGTCGAACGAATTGAACGGCAGGCGGAATCAGGAGACCTGGAAAAAGTAAAACAGGAAATTGAGATCCTGAAAAAAGAGATCAACCGCAAGCTTTATCAAAAACCGCCTTTGACGTCGGAATAGTCTCAGCAAACAAGCCGGAGCTCCCGCACTCTTTCATGCGGAAGCCCCGGCTTATTCGATCAATTCCATATGATGCTCTATAAAGTCAATTTCTTACGGCCAGATACCTCTCATCTTCTTGGCATCCACCGTTCTCTTGATGG
>CAJUOF010000076.1 GCA_910587905.1 uncultured Lachnospiraceae bacterium | reverse complement strand
TTTTTTCAAGCAGAAGACGGCATACGAGATTCGGTTACGTGACTGGAGTTCAGACGTGTGCTCTTCCGATCTGCCGCCGGCGCCCAGATCGTGGCCGATGCGGCGAAGGTGTGGGCCGGTGCCGACATGATCGTCAAGGTGAAGGAGCCGGTGGAGTGTGAGTACCGGTACTTTCGGAAGGGAATGCTGTTGTACACCTATCTCCACCTGGCGGCCGACGAGCCGCTGACGAGGGCGCTTCTGGACGCTGAGGTCACTGCCGTCGCCTACGAGACCATCGTGGGCCGGACGGGCGGACTGCCCTGCCTGGCTCCCATGAGCGAGATCGCCGGCCGCATGGCCGTGCAGGAGGGGGCCAAGTATCTGGAGAAGACCTACGGAGGCCGGGGCGTGCTTCTGGCCGGAGTTCCCGGCGTGGAGAAGGGCAGCGTGGTGATTTTGGGCGGCGGCAACGTGGGCGCCAACGCCTGCAAGATCGCCGTGGGCATGGGGGCCAATGTGACCGTGCTGGACGTGAATCTGGAGCGTCTTGCCTATCTGGACGATATTTTTGACAAACGCATCACCACGCTGTATTCCACCAGGGATAATGTCAAGCGGGCCGTGGCAGGTGCGGATTTGGTAATCGGCTGCGTGCTGCTTCCCGGCCGGGCGGCTCCCAAGCTTTTGCTAAAGGAGGATCTGGCCCTGATGAAGCCCGGTGCCGTGATCGTGGACGTGGCAGTGGACCAGGGCGGCTGCGTGGAGACCACCCATGCCACCACCCACGACGATCCCATTTTCGTGGTGGACGGCATCGTCCATTACTGCGTGGCCAATATGCCGGGCGCCGTCGCCAGGACTTCCACCCTGGCCCTGAATAACGCCACCTTGCCCTACGGCCTCAAGCTGGCGGCGAAGGGCGTGGCCGCCTGCCGGGAGGACGGGGGACTTTTGTCCGGGTTGAACTGCTGTCAGGGCAAATGCACCTTCCCCGGCGTGGCCGAGGCCCTGGGGCTTGCCTATACGGATCCGGAGAAGTTGATTTGAAAAGGGACGAAAACCGGAGAATCATAAAAACCGGAGAAATGTAGGTCTTGGATATTGTGAAAAAAGGAGGCTCTTCGTATCCTCCGTGTACGGAACATGGAGGGTACGGGAGCTCCAGACTTCATTGCTTTTACGAAATCTTTTACGAGATTTTGCCGAAACAGATGATGACCATGCCGGTATCATCACATATGAGTATAGAAGAGAGCGGGGAATCTGCCGAAAGGAAGGACCTGTCCATTTCAGAGATCGTCCGGGATCTCCGCCACGTACCGCTCGTAGGAGTTGACGACGGTCGTGTTCCCCAAGTTTTGGCTCCTCGGTGAATCCATCCCGTAATTCAGGTGGACGTGGCCGTAGAACATGAGTTTTGGCTCATATTTGTCGATCAGTCTGCGAAATGCCTTGAAGCCGGTGTGGACCAGGTTGTCGTGGTCGCCCAGCTGCCAGGCGGGGGCGTGGGTCACCAGCACGTCAAAGCCCCGGTGGAGGGCGAGCTTCAGCCAGAGCCTCCGCACCCGGCGGCTCATTTCACGCTGGGTGAACTGCCAAGTCCCCGGCTTATAGCGCATGGAGCCGCCGAGGCCCAGGAAGCGGACGCCCTGGTATTCATAGACCTTGTCCTCGATGCAGATACAGCCCTCCGGAGGGATTTTTTCATAACGGTCGTCGTGATTGCCGTGGACGTAGAGCACGGGGCCGTGGAAAAAGGTTGCCAGGAAGGACAGGTAGCGGGGATCCAAGTCCCCGCAGGAGACGATCACGTCGATGCCCTCCAGATATTCCGGTTTGAAATAGTCCCAGAGGGCTTTGGACTCCACGTCGGAGAGCGCAAGTATTTTCATAGGAACACCTTCCCCGTGTGGATCCCCTGGATCTCCACCATGGCGGCGGCTTCCTCCGTCAGGGCGTCCGTCTCCGGAATGCCGCCCTCCACATTGTCGGCGAGCCAGTCCATGCGGACAATGTCGGCGGGGGAGAGCTCTTCGCCGTCCCTGCACTTTATGTCTCCATTCTGGTCTTTTAGTTCTCCGGAAAAGATCTGAAAGTTTCCGGAGACGATCTGCTGCTTCACAAGCTCTGTGAGTCGTTTGGTCCTGGACGGAATGGACTTGGAGTAGATGATATCGATCATGCCGGAGGAAATCCCCCACCAGTAATTGATGGAGTCACCAAGCCGTTCCGGAGCCGTGCGGTCCCATTTCCCGTTGAGGATGGTCTGCACGATCCGCTGGTAGAAGTTTCCCCAGTGCCAGATGGAGGCGGCCAGAAGGGACGTGGTGCCGTCCTTTTTGCCGTAAAGGCCGTAAGGCGTTCCGGAGGTTCTGGGGGAGATCGTATCCCGGCCGGAGACGTGGCTCACCTGCAGTCCGTCGAAATACTGCCGCAGAAGAGCGTAGGATTCCTCGGGCACCTCTGCGTTCCAGCGCTTTTCCATGGACCAGGCCAGATGGATGCGGGCCTTGGGATTTACGATCTTCACCCCCAGGGCGAAAGCGTTGATGGCGGCCGGCGCACCGAAAATGGGAACGTCGGCCACATAACCGATCTGCCCGGTGTCCGTGAGGATCCCGGCCAGCATGCCTACCAGGAATTTCGCCTCGTAGAGCCGCCCGTAATAGGTCCGCAGATGGCCGCTGTAGGCGTTGACGGAGCAGTTTAAGATCTTGAGCTTCGGATGGCGGACGGCGGCCTTGATGCTGGCCCCCAAAAACCGGGGGGAGGTGGTGAAGAGCACCTGGCAGCCGTCGGAAACGGCCTGCCCGATGAGCCGCAGGGCGTCGTCGTCATTTTCGGCGCCGTCGTAGACGAAGGTCTCCACCCGGTCGCCCATCTGGTTAGCCAGGTGCATGCGGCCCAGGTTGTGGCTGTTGGTCCAGCCGGAGGTCTCGGCGGTCCGGTAATAGAGGAAGCCGACCTTCAGCTTTGCCTCCGGGACAAAGAGTTTTTTTAAGAGGGCGGAGGCATCCTCCGTCTCCTCGGCGGAGCGGGGCTTTAGGACAAGGCTCACCTGGCGGCTTTCCGGCAGGGCTTCAAGCTCCGCCCAGAGCTTTGTCACCTCGTCCCGAAGCTCCGAGGAGGATTTTTTGAGCATGTCTTTGTAGCCGTAAATGTTCAGGTACGTAAGGAAGGCGTCTCCCACCGTGACGGGGAGCTTTTCCCCTCCCTTTTTCCGGAAAATATCCGTAAAATGCAGCAGACAGGAGCGGAAGGACCTCCGTTCCTCCTCGTTCCAGGAGTCCGAAAAGTCTTTTCCTACCAGGGCGCAGAGCCGTCTAAAGCTCCCTTCCCGGCTGAAATAGACGGTGTTGATGCCGCTCGCCCGGGAAAAATCCATAAATTCCCGGTAGATCCGGTATTCTTCCGTGTCGGCGGGGGCGGGGAGGATCCTGGTCACGTATCCGGCGACGCTCACCGCCCCGGAGAACTTGAGGACGCTGACCCGCTTGTTCCCTTCTATTATATAGTAAGAATTCATAAATTCGCAGGCGATGACCGGCTCCCTGATCCCCTCCTCCAGATGGGACTGGTACAGGGAGCTCCATTTGGCGGCAAACTCCGTGTCCTCGTCCAGAAGGGGCATGAAGTTGGAGGCGAAGGCCTTGGTGCGCCCGGCGCTCTTCGTCCCCCGGATCTGGTCCGCGGGAATGTCGATCAGCCCCAGGTCCGTCTCTCCCGCCGTGTCGGTGAAGGAGAGCAGTTCATCCAGGACGGGCAGGTAAGGGTAGCCGCCGTGAAGCCCCTGCCGGTAAGCCTTGACGGCCGCTTTGTGCGCTTTGCTGTATTCAGGTATTGCCATGGGAAAAGGTCCTTTCTTATCTTGCAGATTTACACGGTGAGCAGTTCGATCTCCCGGCTCTTTAATTCAGAGATCATCCGGGAGTCGATCCGGCTGTCCGTGATCACGAGCAGTTTCTGATTCTTCAGGTTCAGGGGGACGATGCCGTGCCTGGAAAATTTTTCACTTTCCGTGAGGATCACGACCTGCTCCGCCTGTCCGGCCATGTCACGGACGGCCTGGGCCCTCATCTGATCCCGGTTGGTGAAGCCGGTCCGGGGGGAATAGCCGTCGGTCCCGATAAAAAACAGGTCCACCCAGAAGTTTTCCACGCATTGGCGGATCATGGGGCCCACCAGCACCTGGGCATCCGGCTGGTAAGTCCCGCCCAGGAGGACGGTCTGGAAGTTGGATTTCCCTCGGATGTATCCGGCAATGAAGGCGCTGTTGGTGATGATGGTCAGATCTTTTCGGACAGTGGTTAAGACGTCTGCCAGGAGGGCACAGCAGCTTCCGCTCTCGATCATCAGCGTGCCGCCGTCGGAGACCAGCTCTGCCGCCTTCCCGGCAATCTCTTTTTTGATCTCATAGTGGTAGGCGATCCGTCCGTTGATGTCGTCGGGGCTTCTGAGGACGGCAAAGCCGTGTTCCCGTTTGATGATCCCTTTCTCTTCCAGTTCATCCAGATCCTTTCGGACCGTCACCTGGGAAACGCCGAGGTGACCGGCCAGCAGGGACACTTCCATTTTATTTTCCTTTGTCAGCAGTTCCAAAATCTGATTGGTCCTTTTTGCCACGACTCTTTCCTCCCATCCGGCTAGTCCGCCCCTGTTTCTTTCCCGTTACTATAACACGAGAAGGCGGTTGTTGCAAGAAAAATTACAAACGAAAGAAAGTTGCCCGGAAAACGAAGCCTAGAAGAAGGCGTGTATGCCGGCGGAGAGGAAGGCCCGGCAGAACTCTTCCAGATTTTCTTCGCGGAGGGCCGGGATTCCGGCATAGGCATAAGCCCTGTCCAGCATCTCGTATTTCCGTTCCCCGAACTGATGGAAGGGAAGGAGCTGGACCTTGTCCGCCCCGGCCTCTTTTAGCCGCAGGGCAAAGCCTTCGGCGTCTCTCGGGGAATCGTTGAAGTCGGGGATGACGGGAAGCCTTGGCAGGACTTCTTTGCCAAGGGCGAGGGCGTGTTTCATATTTTCCAGGATCAGCCGGTTGGAGACGCCGGTCCCTTCCTTATGTTTATGCTCATCCCAGTGTTTGATGTCGAATAAGATGAGGTCGGTCCAGGGAAGTGCGGTCTCGAACACCTCCGGGGCGATGCAGCCGGTGGTTTCGACGGCCGTATGGATGCCCCGCCCCTTCAAAGCCTTTAAGAGGGGGAGGGCGAATCCCGGCTGCATGAGGGGCTCCCCGCCGGAGAGGGTCACGCCGCCGCCGCTCTCCTCGTAAAAGGCTTCGTCCTGCAGGCAGACCGCAAGGACTTCGGGGACGCTTCGGAGTTTTCCTTCCGCTTTTAAGGCGTGGGAGGGGCAGTCCGTTACGCAGGCCAGGCACCGGCGGCAGCGGTCATGGCGGATGTACAGTTTCCGACCGGATTTTTTGATGGCTCCCTCCGGACAGTTTTCTATGCAGGCGCCGCAGCCGACGCACAGGGTTTGGTCCCAGAGGATCTGGATGTCCGTATCCTGGCTCTCCGGGTTGGCGCACCATTTGCAGGAGAGCGGGCAGCCTTTGAAGAATACGACCGTCCGGATCCCGGGGCCGTCGTGGAGGCTGAATTTCTGGATGTTGAAGATCACGCCCGAGGGGGCTTCCTGATTTGTCATGAGCTTGGTTTCCTTTCTTGTTTCCGGATCTGATCCTATACCCGTGAGCCAAATGTTCTGCCGGAATAGCTCTCATTGTCATAGGAAAAGCAGGGAATCATTTGGCAAATACGTATGCTCCTGAGTATACCATAAAAAGAAGCGAAAGTAAATAATAAAACTTTCAAATGAAATATATTGAAATTTTATTGAAAAGATATTGACGGAAAAAAAGAAAAATGATACTATGAAGTTACAAACGAAGCATAAAACAATTTCAAATAAAATGGAGGGCGGATATGAACAGCTATTTTGGGACATTGACACCGAGGATGGAAAGCTTCCGGGAAGAGCTTTTGAATGCGAAGCCGCAGGTCTGTGTGGAGCGGGCGATGATCACGACGCAGGTCTACCGGGAGAACCAGGACCAGCCGCTGGCTCTGAAGCGGGCGAGGATGCTTGAGAAGGTTCTGGAACAGATGACGATCTTCATCGAGCCGCAGACTCTGATCGCAGGCAATCAGGCGTCCACCAACCGCAGCGCGCCGATCTTCCCGGAGTATGCCATGAAATGGGTGATCGACGAGCTGGATGAGTTTGAGCACCGGGACGGGGACGTGTTCTATATCACGGAAGAAAATAAGGAGAAGCTCCGCCGGATCGCTCCCTTTTGGGAGCACAACACGGTTCTTGACCGGGGGCTGGCCGCATTTCCGCCCCATTCCAGAGAGTATTATGATCTGGGGATCATCAAATCCGAGGGGAACATCACCTCCGGGGACGCCCACTGTGCCGTGGACTACGGAAAGGCATTGCGGGCCGGGCTTAAGGATTATGAGAGGCGGGCGAAGGAGAAGCTGGAAGCTCTGGACCTGACCGATTATAAAAATATCCAGAAGAGTTATTTCTACCGGGCGATCCTGATCGTGACGGAGGCGGTGAAAAATTTTGCAGGGCGGTATGCGGTCCTGGCAGAGGACATGGCGGAACAGGAGGGGGAAGGACAGCGGAGGGCGGAGCTTCTGGAGATGGCCCGGATCCTCAAAAAGGTGCCCTATGAACCGGCGGAGAGCTTCCGGGAGGCGGTGCAGAGCCTGTGGCTTATCCATCTGGTGCTCCAGATCGAATCCAACGGCCACAGCCTGTCCTACGGGCGCATGGACCAATATCTGGATCCTTATTACGAGGCGGATCTGGAG
This sequence comes from uncultured Lachnospiraceae bacterium, assembly GCA_910587905.1. GTDB lineage: Bacteria > Bacillota > Clostridia > Lachnospirales > Lachnospiraceae > Lientehia. The sequence goes on along the minus strand of CAJUOF010000076.1, from coordinate 2,402 downwards.
AAGGGGCGGATCACGGAGGAGGAAGCCTGTGAGCTTTTGTGCAACCTCTGGCTGAAAACCTATACCATCAATAAGATCCGTTCCTGGAGCCACACCCAGTTTTCCGCAGGCTCCCCCCTGTATCAGAACGTGACGGTGGCGGGGCAGACGGCGGAGGGGAAGGATGCGGTCAATAAGACGACCTGGCTGATTCTAAAGAGTGTGGCCAAGTGCCATCTGACCCAGCCGAACCTGACGGTGCGGTATCACAGGGGGCTCAGCGACGACTTTATGAAGGAGTGCGTGGAGGTGGTGCGGTGCGGCTTCGGCATGCCGGCTTTCAACGACGACGAGGTCATCATCCCCAGCTTTATCGAGAAGGGGGTGAAGCCGGAGGACGCTTACAATTACAGCGCCATCGGCTGTGTGGAGACGGCGGTCCCCGGGAAATGGGGATACCGCTGCACAGGCATGAGCTTCCTAAACTTCCCCAAGGCTCTTTTGATCGCCATGAACGACGGCGTGGACCCGGCTTCCGGGACGAAGCTCTGCGAAGGGAGCGGCCATTTTAAGGATTTCACGGAGTTTGACCAGGTGCTTGGGTGCTGGGATAAGGTCATCCGGGAGATGTGCCGCCAGTGTACCATCATCGACGCCACCTGCGACATGGTGCTGGAACAGGACACGGCGGATATTCTCTGCTCGGCCCTGACCGACGACTGCATTGAGCGGGGTTTAAATATGAAGGAGGGCGGAGCCGTCTATGACTTCATCAGTGACCTGCAGGTGGGGATCGCAAACCTGGCGGACAGCCTTGCGGCCATGAAGAAGGTGGTGTTCGAGGAGAAAAAGGTGAGCCCGGCCGAATTGTGGGAAGCGCTGCGCACGGATTTTGCCGGGGAGCGAAATGAGGAGATCCGGAGGCTTCTTAGAGATGCGCCGAAATACGGCAACGACGATGACTATGTGGACCGGCTGGTGGTGGCGGCCTATGAGACTTACATTGACGAGATGAAGAAATATCACAATACCCGCTACGGGAGAGGTCCCATCGGCGGAGTCTATTATGCGGGAACCTCCTCCATCTCCGCCAATGTCCCCCAGGGGGCGGGCACTTTGGCGACGCCGGACGGGAGACGGGCGGGGGAGCCGCTGGCGGAGGGCTGTTCTCCCAGCCACGGGGCGGACCAGTGCGGTCCGACGGCCGTGTTCAAGAGCGTATCCAAGCTTCCGACCAGGGAGATCACCGGGGGAGTCCTTCTGAATCAAAAGGTGACGCCGCAGATGCTGGAAAAGGAAGAAAACAAGCAGAAGCTGATCGCCCTGCTTCGGACCTTTTTCAACCGGCTGCACGGCTATCACGTCCAGTTCAACGTGGTCAGCAGGGAGACTCTTCTGGATGCCCAGAAGCATCCGGAGAACCACAGGGACCTGATCGTGCGGGTGGCGGGCTACAGCGCATTTTTCAATGTCCTGTCCAAAAAGACCCAGGACGACATCATTGAGCGGACGGAGCAGACCTTATAGAAACCTTATGGAAAACAGATGTCATATAGGAACTATTGTTTATAAAAACAGGCGTTCACAGAAAACAGGCAGGATAGAACGAGGAGGATCCGGAACATGAAGTTAATGATCGACGACGCACGTATTGAGAAGATAAAAGAAATCTGGGAGATTTATCCGGTGGAGGGAGTGACCACCAATCCGACCATTCTGGCGAAAAGCGGCAGAAACCCTTACGAGGTGTTAAAGGAGATCCGGGCGTTTATCGGGAAGGAGACGCCGCTGATGGCGCAGGCCGTTTCCCGGGAGGCGGAGGGCATGGCGGAGGAGGGCCGCCGGATGGTGAAGGAGCTGGGGGAGAATACTTACGTGAAGATCCCGGCCATTCCGGAGGGGTTCCGGGCCATGAAGCTGCTTGCCGGAGAGGGGATCCCCTTTACGGCCACGGCCATTTACACGCCCATGCAGGCATTTCTGGCGGGGCAGTGCGGGGCTTCCTATGCGGCACCCTATCTGAACCGCATCGACAACATGGGCTATAACGGTGTTCAGGCGGCGAAGGATATCCATGACATTTTTAGGAACAACGGGATGAAGACGGAGGTCCTGGTGGCGAGCTTCAAGAATTCCCACCAGCTCCTGGAGATGTGCAAATACGGTGTCGGGGCGGCCACCGTGGCGCCGGAGGTGATCGAGGGACTGGTGAAGAATCAGACCATCCTCTCGGCCGTCGACGTCTTTGTCCAGGATTTCGAGGGGCTGGCGGGAACCGGGAGGACCATGAACGATTGCTGAGAGTGTTTGCAGGCGATTGAAAAACCGTAAAATACAGGAAGGATTCTGACGACTGCATCCAGGAAAAGCCCTCTGCGCCCTGGAAGCACGACCAGAGAAGGCAGGAGGGACTCTTTCCCGAG
>CAJUOF010000075.1 GCA_910587905.1 uncultured Lachnospiraceae bacterium | reverse complement strand
GAGAGGGAGAGCCTGAACGAAAAGCTGGCGGAAGCTTACGGCGGGGACAAGGAAAACATCAAGGCGGATTCCATCAGCGCCACCGTCAGCTCCGAGATGAAGCGGGACGCCATCGTGGCGGTGATCGTGGCGACCGTCTTCATGCTGATCTACATCTGGTTCCGCTTCAAGGACATCCGTTTCGCCACCAGCGCCGTGCTGGCCCTGGTCCACGATGTCTTAGTGGTGCTGGCCTTCTACGCCATCGTCAAGTGGAGTGTGGGCAATACCTTCATCGCCTGCATGCTGACCATCGTGGGTTACTCCATCAATGCGACCATCGTCATCTTCGACCGGATCCGGGAGAATTTGAAGGCCATGGGCTCCAAGGCGGAGCTGGCTTCGGTGGTGAACGTGAGCATCAACCAGACCCTCAGCAGGAGCATTTACACGTCCCTGACCACCTTTATCATGGTGTTCGTCCTCTTTATCATGGGCGTGTCCTCCATCCGGGAGTTTGCCCTCCCGCTGATGGTGGGGATCGTCTGCGGAGCCTATTCCTCCGTGTTCCTGACCGGTCCCATCTGGTATCTGATGAAGACGAAGTTTGCCAAGAAGGAAGCCTAAGGTATGTACGAGATATTGACGAAGGACGGGCGGGCCAAGCGGGCCAGGCTCTCCACGGTCCACGGGACCGTGGAGACGCCCGTGTTCATGAACGTGGGCACGGCGGCGGCCATCAAGGGCGCCGTGGCCACGGAGGATCTGGAGCGGATCGGGACGCAGATTGAACTTTCCAACACCTACCACCTCCACGTGCGCCCCGGCGACGCGGTGGTGAAGAAGCTTGGGGGGATCCACAGGTTCATGTCCTGGGAGAAGCCGGTCCTCACCGATTCGGGCGGATTCCAGGTTTTCTCCCTGGCGGGGCTTAGAAGGATTAAAGAGGAAGGCGTCTATTTCAATTCCCACGTGGACGGGCGTAAGATCTTCATGGGGCCGGAGGAGAGCATGCGGATCCAGTCCAACCTGGCTTCCACCATCGCCATGGCCTTTGACGAATGCGCTCCGGCCAAGGCGGAGCGGGATTACATCGAGGCCTCCGTCGCCAGGACCACCCGCTGGCTCGTCCGCTGCAAGGCGGAGATGGAGCGGTTAAACGGCCTGCCGGACACCATCAACAAAAACCAGCTTCTCTTCGGCATCAACCAGGGCGGGATTTTAGAGGACGTGCGTATCCGCCATGCCCGGGAGATCTCGGAGCTTGGCCTTGACGGCTACGCCGTCGGCGGCCTGGCGGTGGGGGAGAGCCACGAGGAGATGTACCATATCCTGGACGTGACGGTTCCCCACCTGCCGGAGGGAAAGCCTACCTACCTGATGGGCGTCGGCACTCCGGCCAACATCCTTGAGGCGGTGGAGCGGGGCGTGGACTTCTTCGACTGCGTCTATCCCACCAGGAACGGCCGCCACGGACACGTCTACACCAACCGGGGAAAGCTCAACCTGTTCAACGCGAAATACGAGCTGGACGACGTTCCCATCGAGGAGGGCTGCGGGTGCCCGGTATGTAAAAGGTACTCGAGAGCCTACATCCGGCATCTTTTGAAGGCCAAAGAAATGCTGGGAATGAGGTTTTGCGTCTTGCATAATCTCTGGTTTTATAATACAATGATGGGTGAGATACGGGAGGCGATCGAAAATCATCGCTTTGCCGCATACAAAAAAGAAAAGCTGGAGCGCATGGGCGTTCCCTCGGAAAAAGGAGAATGAATATGAATTTATTACTTGCCAGCGGAGGCAGCGGCGGCGGCATGGGCGGCGTGGGCTTCTGGGTCATCTACATCGTCGTGATCATCGCCTTTATGTACTTCATTGCGATCCGCCCTCAGAAGAAGCAGCAGAAGCAACTCCAGTCCCTGATCGCCAGCATGGAGGTGGGCGACAGCGTGGAGACCACCAGCGGCTTTTACGGCGTGATCATCGACATCACCGACGACATGGTCATCGTGGAGTTCGGCGGCAACAAGAACTGCCGCATCCCCATGGTGAAGACGGCCATCACCAGAGTGGAGAAGGCCAACGAGGGTTAAAGCAAATTTGGAGGGGGAAGATGAAGAAAAGAGCGGTCGCTGTTTTTATGGCGTTTGGCATGTCCCTGCTGCTGGCGGCTTGCGGAGGTGGGGAGGAACCGGAAACCTCCCCTGCGGAAACGCAGAAAGAGGAAGAAACCACAGAGGCGCCTGCTACGACAGAGGTGCCTGTTACAACGGAAGCAGAGGAAACAGAGACAGTTCCGGAGACAAAGGGGCTGGACGCTTTTGAATTTAATTTTGACGAGCTTGTCGAGGCGGTTCAGGGTCTGGATGCGGACGTGCTTATTCTGGAGCCGAAGCAGACGGACAGGTTTTATGTGCAGGGGATCAAGATCGGAAAAAGCTATGATGAGGCATGTACCTGGCTGTATTGCTTTTCTAATATCAGCAGCCCCGAGGAGATTGTGGGCGTTAAGATTTCCTGTGCGGAAACTCCTAATTCCCTTATGAAGGAGATTTATGATGATACTGTTTCGACGTTTTGGAAATGTTCGGAACTGTTATCAGGCGGAGGACTGAAGGCAAAAGGCGTGACGAGCAAGATTTCTTCCGGGGAGGCAGAGGACGAGGGCTGGTACGACACGCTTGTTTATGTGAATGAGGTCGACCTTTCTGGGGAAGCCTTCCAGGGCCCGCTGGTGAATTATGGGGCGCTGGCGGTGTCTGAGGACATGCCGGTGGCTACATGGGGCGATATCATAAATGGAAGCTTCGATAACCAGACGGTCTATATCGACGGGGTGGCGGATAATGTCATGCACGGGGACAAGCTGCAGTTTGACCTCTATTTTGAGCATGACGGGGGCTATGAGGTTCTAACCTTTTACCTGGATGAGAAGGAAACCGCATATCTGGAAACGCAGATTCCGGAAGGCTTGAAAAACGGGGATGTCCTCAGGATTTCCCAGAGCATTTTGAGGAGCGGGGCTTTATGGCCGCAGTTTATCACGGCAGAAAAAGTTGATGAAATGGCCGTTGAGGAATTCCATGCGGCATACAAGGCTGGATGCCCGGAACTGGACTATGACGCCGTGGCGAGAGTCCCGGTCGGTTCAGACGTGGAGGCGGCAAGGTGCAAGTTTACGGGCAAGGTCGTACAGGTGATCAGTGAGGGCAGCCAGTATGCGTCACCGGAGTATCTGGTGAAGTCCGGCGGCCAGTATGTGTACGTTTCCTATAAAAGAGGGTTGGAAAACCGGGAACAGCGGTTTCTGGAGGATGACAGTGTCACCGCCTGCGGGAATTTCACAAAGATGATCACCTATGATACGTTGGTCGGGAAAAATACGGTTCCCTATATCGAGGCGTATCTGATGGAACTGGATTAATGGCGGTGGAATATTGCGGGCCGAATCGAGACCGGCTTTTTGGGCAGCACCTGTGCTTACGGGTGCTGTTTTTTATACATACGCCGATGCGGAGGAAGTATGATCGGAGCGGTATGGGGGATGGCAGCATTTCCGCAATCGTCCTGACGGCTGCCGCGTGTTCACCTATACTCACTATCGTGAAGAAAAACGGCGGAATGATGCTATGTGGTCCATTCCCGGAGCCTTGCCGTGAAAGAGGACGTCCTCTGCATCCCTCTGTATATGAGGATCTGAGGATCTGTCTGTAAAATTACAATTGACGGATTTTGAGATGCGTGCTATAGTAATGACAGAGAAAAGGCTTCGGTTGCTGACGGGCAGACGTGAAGAACACGGTGCAACCGGAGTCCATATGAGCCGACCGTCTGGGCAGCATTTGTGTATGACGAATGCTGCCTTTTCTGCACACAGGGCGGAGAGAAAGCTAAAGGAGGGTATTTCTATGAGTAGTGAAAAAACGTGGGACAGCAGCAAAATGATCCTGAGGGCGCTTCTGGCGTTTTCCGTGGCGTTCCTGGCGGGGGCGGTGTGCGCCGGGAACTTTGGGGAGCTGATTCCGGGCTTTGTGCGCATCAACACCAGGCCGTCCCAGTTTACCATGGACTATTTCGTCCTGGGAGGGCTGGGGAGCGCCTTTTTGAACACGGGACTGATCGGGCTGATCTGCTGCGGGGTGCTGTATTTCAGCAAGGCGAAGTGTACCGGCCTTACGGTGGCGGCCTTCTGGCTGAACGTGGGGTACGGGACCTTCGGCATGAACTGCGTCAACATCTGGCCCTTTATCTTCGGCGTGTGGGTGTATTCAAGGATCAAGAAGGTGTCCTTCGGGAGCGTTGCCAACCTGTCTCTGTTTGCGACGGCCCTGGCGCCTTTTGCCAGCGAGTTTATCTTTCGCTATCCCAATCTGGAGGCGACGGGATTTTCCTTCGTGGGCTTTTTGATCGCGATTGTCTTCGGTGTCGTCGTGGGACTCGTGATGCCGGCCCTCTGCGCCCACGCTCCCAATTTCCACAAAGGCTATGATCTCTATAATGCGGGTCCGGCGGCGGGCTTCCTGGCGTTCTTCATGTTCTGTGTCTTTTTCAAATCCGCGGGCGTGGAGGTGCCCACCAACACCAACTTAGGCGACGGGGAGCGGCTGTTCGTCAGCGCGTTCTTTGGGATCGTCTTCGTTCTGTTCATCGCTGCCGCTTATCTGATGGATAAGAACTGCTTTAAGGATTACAAAAAGCTGTGGAAGAGCGACAGCTACAAGACGGATTATGCGGAGTTTTTTGGGATTCCGGCCACCTTTGTGAACATCGGTCTTTACGGCCTGTTTCTCCTTCTTTACTTTAATGTGGTCCACGGAATGACCATGGCGGACGGGAGCGTGACATTCTCCGCGGCGAAATTCACCGGGGCCACCATGGGAGCCCTCATGTGCATGATGTCCTTCTGCGCCCAGGGGGCCCAGCCGAGGACCGTGTTCCCCATCCTGGTGGGCTACGCGGCTGCCTCTCTGCTTCCCTTCGCCATGTTTGCGTCGGGGATCGCACCGGCCCAGAGCTGGACGCTGACCACCCAGGGAATCTTAGTGGGCGTGGCCTTCGCCAGCGGTCTCGCGCCGGTGAGCGGACGGTTCGGGTTCTTCGCCGGGGTGGCGGCGGGAGCGATCCATGCGATCCTCGTCACCAGTGTCCCCCTGATCCACGGCGGCTTCCTTCTCTACAACGGCGGCTTCACGGCCGGGATCGTGGCCTTCTTGCTGATTCCCGTGCTGGAGTGCTTTCGGAAGCCGAAGGAAGAGAAGAAATAAAAGGGTTTCCTTTTAACACAGTGGCATAAAAATGCTCCTTTTTGATAAGGCTTGTCTTGGTGAACGCTTTATCAAAAAGGAGCTATTTGTTTCAAAGGAACAAACTATTTGAATTGATCAGTGCTGCCCTTGCAGGCTCTTTTATAAAACATTTTTGGCAGAAAAACAACATTTAGCAAAGGGTGATGTCTTATAGAAAACAGTATATACCAATCGGGGATTCTTTATAATCAGTTAAAGCGATTAAATTTATGCAGGATCTTTCCTCATACCGTAATCAAACATATCCTTGCGATTCTGGTTTCCGTATTTTCTTCTGGATACCATGGAAAAACAAAGGATTTTGAAACATACAGCCCCTGTCACCGAACTATGGTTGCCCATTTCCTGAATAAAGAAAAACGGAATGACAGAAAAATGAAAAATACTCTGAAAGAATCTGTCATTCAGATGATCTATAGGGAAACCCTGCGTTCCGGAAACCCTGTCTTCTGCATCGTGGATGATACGATTTCTTCCAGGACGAAGCCTTCGTCACGGGCCTTGGAACGATGGCCAATCGAAGTCTTTTTCCGTCAGAGCAAAGGCCGTCTGGCATTCGACAGGTATCAAATTCGTTCCTCGAAGGGGATTCAACGGTATTGGCTGTTGATGTCACTTGCCCATTTTATCGCCTGCACCAGCTATGGAAAAGCTTTTCCTTTTGAGGAAGGCTATGCTTATTTCTACCGATCGCTACAGGAAGAACGCATTACATATGTATGTATATCAGTGCGGCAAAAAGTAGGTTCCTCTTGCAAATGTATTGGCATTAGTAGCATAGTTTTGTACACCTTTTTGAATTTGCTCACTTATAGTTTAAATCTCTTTATATTCATTCCTATATTTCCTCCACAATATCCTGTTGTTGCTTGAACTCAATTGTTTTTGTACTTCCACCAGTTCTTTTTATCAACTCGTCTTGTCCAATTACTTTAACTAGATTAGCAATTTTGGCTCCAAAGTCATCTTTATTAAAATAAAAAATTGTTGTATAAACATCTTTATTCAAAATTAAATCTCTAAGGATATCTTTATCTGTTATATCTAGCGAATGCCCAAAAATATAAAGATTATGATATTTTGAATTTTCACTTTGATACACTTTAGAACCACCTTCATCTACATAAGCAAATTTCAAATTTTTAATTGGCATATCTGATCTTATATCATCAACCCATTCTTTATATTTGCATCCTGTTTCTTTATATATTCTCTGATAAAATTTCTTAAAAGCAATAAATTCAACTTCTCTATTCTTCCTCTTTTTAGAAAGATATTCATTTATTCCCAAAACCATATTATTTGTATCAGAAGAATGTTTTCGTTCAGCCTTTCCATGTATGTAATCATACTCTGCTAGTTCTTTCGGATCATAGATTTTTTTATATGTATCTGTATAATTAAAACTCAAAATCTTATCAAAATGGATGTTTTTTATATCAGGTAATGGTAATATTTCTTTATTTGTTATATTTGAAATAAATGCACACAAATATAACTCAAGAGCTCTTGTTAATCTATTTAAATCATTGAGTAATACATCCCTTAATTCTCGATAAGTTTTTTGAGAATCATAATATCTTTCATTTAAAAAATCATTAGTAATACATTGGGCTTCATCTTCTAGTTTAGATTCATGATTTTTATGCATATCTCTATCTATTGACTGAATTACATTTGATATTTCACATTCAAAATCAATCCAATTTTCTTTTTGATACATATCACATTGCAAGAAATAATCAACCCATATATTATCATTCAATAATTCTTTGCATTGTTTACTTCCGAAAAAAGAATTTAGTTTTCCATCTTTTAACGCTTCCCCATTTTTTATATCCTGTCTAATCACTTTCACAAACTCCAAAAAATCCCCATACTTTGTAGGCAATCCATGAGCCAAGTCAAATCCATTCCCAATCACAAGTATATTCATAAACCTTTTACCCCCAATCTTTTTTTCACATAACCATTACTTTGACAAATTTTTCTATATTTATTTTATATTTTACGTTTATATCAGTCAACCAGTTTTCCAAAACATATATGAAAAAATCCAGTTCCTAAAACCAGAAAAGGCACTGGAACAATTAACTCCAATGCCCTAAAATAAGTCAGTATGTATTTCTATTTTCTTTTATCTTTAAAATAACATTTGCGTTGTGCTCAGCGGCAGGTGCGTCTTCTTTGACGGGTTTATCCCAGTAATCCTCCGTAGGTTTTTTTCCCATTTGATAAAAGCTTTACTTCAACTAACTTCAGGAAGATTCAGTTTTTCGTGCTTGACAAATATTTTTTTTAATGTAAAATTGTTCTAAAAAGAACAAAAAGGAGGGGCTCATGCTTCCGTTAAATCCATGGGAACATCAGAATGCGGTGAAGACTCTTTATTCCAGGTGCGTGGGGGAAATTTGTGAAAAACGGGACATTACCCGGATGGAGCTGGACATCTTGCTCTTTCTGGCCAACAATCCCTGCTTTGATACGGCGACGGACATTGTGGAGATCCGTTACCTGTCCAAATCGCAGGTGTCGGCCTCGGTGAAGCTTCTGGAAGAGCGGGGATATCTTAAGAAGGAGTACGGGGCGGGAAACCGGAAGACGGCGCACCTTAAGATCTGTGAGGCAGCGGCGGAGGCCGTTGCGGACGGGAGGAGTGCCCAAGAGAAATTTTTGGAAATTTTGTTGAAGGGGTTTTCAGAGGATGAGATTGAGGCCATAAGAGGGTATAACAGCCGTATTTTTGACAACTTGAATGCTTATATGAGGGAGGAATCGTAATGTTTCGATTTGTGATCTGTTTTATTGCGGGTATCGGAGCGGGGCTCGGCACGGGTTTTGCGGGAATGAGTGCGGCGGCGGTGATCAGTCCCATGCTGATCACCTTTCTGGGCCTTCCGGCTTACGAAGCGGTGGGCATCGCCCTGGCCAGCGACGTTCTCGCCAGCGCCGTCAGTGCTTATACCTATGGGAAGAATAAAAACCTGGATGTAAAAAACGGGTTGGTCATGATGGTGACGGTGCTGTTGTTCACGCTGTTCGGAAGCTTTATTGCAAGCCTGGTGCCCAACACCACCATGGGAAGCTTTTCGGTGTTTATGACCTTTCTTCTCGGGATCAAGTTTATTGTGAAACCGGTCATGACCACGAAAGAGGCCATGAATGCGGTGGACGGCAGGAAACGGATCATCCAGTCGGTCGTGAGCGGTATGGCGGTGGGCTTTATCTGCGGATTTATCGGTGCGGGAGGCGGCATGCCGGATTTGTGGTGCCTGCTCTTCTGCGTGGCTTCCACCCTGCTCTGGGCGAGGGTCGCCGCCAAGTTTGCCAACAAGGCCAGCGCCATCACCCTGAACCGGGCCACAGGTGTGGTCCTTGCGGTGCTGGGCATCGAGATCTTGTCGGTGAATTACATGAAGGGATATTAGAAATCGCTGGAAGCTTACGGATTACTCCGGAAGCGGTGGCGGAACCGGGAAAGGTCTGTTATAATGTAGAAGAAACAAAAATGATCAACAGGATGGGAGTGGAAGAGTATGAAGAAGAACGGTAGTCGAAGACTTCTGGCGTGGATCGGTATGCTGGCACTTTGTCTGGGCCTGGTGGCAGTCTCCCCTCTGACGACGGAGAGGACCGGGCATGTGTCGGCGGCGGGGGAGACTCCTGTCTCTGCCCACGGGGCGCTTTCAGTGAGCGGGACCAGCCTGGTGGACCAGTACGGACAGCCCTTTCAGATCCGGGGCATCAGCACCCACGGGCTTCAGTGGTATTCTCAGTATAACAATAAGGAAGCTTTTGCGACTCTCAGGGACGACTGGGGGGCCAACTGTATCCGCCTTGCCATGTATACCAATGAGAATGGTTACTGCAGCGGCAACGAGGCGTTCATGAAAGACCAGGTGACGAAGGGTGTCCAGTATGCCACGGAGCTTGGGATGTATGCGATCATCGACTGGCACATTTTGAGCGACGGCAACCCGCAGACCTATAAGGCCCAGGCCATCCGCTTTTTCTCGGAGATGGCGGACCGGTATAAGGATTACAGCAACGTGATCTATGAGATCTGCAACGAACCCAACAACTGTAGCTGGCAGGATATCAAGAGCTATGCAGTGGAAGTGATCGGGGCGATCCGGGCGAAGGACCCGGATGCGGTCATCATTGTGGGGACGCCCACCTGGTCCCAGCTTGGAAGCGCGGGCCATATCCACGAGCCGGTGGACGATCCGATCACCGGATACGGAAATCTCATGTACGCGTTCCATTTTTATGCGTCGGCGCCGGAGCATAATCAATGGCTGACGGAGAAGATCGGAACGGCCGTCGGCCGGGGGCTTCCGGTGTTTGTGTCGGAGTTTGGACTTTCGGAGGCGAACGGTGACGGCAATGTGGACACGGGGAAGGCGACGGAGTGGCTGAACCGGTGCGACCAGTATCAGGTGAGTTATTGTGCCTGGAGCCTGAGCAACGATTGGCGGAGCTCTTCCTTGATCAAGAATAGCTGCGGGAAGACCAGCGGATGGAGCGCGGACGATCTGACCACGGCCGGGAAGTTCATCCGGGACTGGTATCGGAATAAGGCCGGGCAGTCCGGGTCCCAGGATGACAGCATCAACAATCCGGAGGTCAAGAATCTGGCGGAGGGGATCGAGGTTTCCTATGAGACCCATGTGCAGAGCGTTGGCTGGCAGCCTCCAGTGAGCAACGGGCGGATGGCCGGCACGTCGGGAAGGTCAAAGCGGCTGGAGGCCATTAAGATTCGGGTGGCCGGGAACGGAAACCTGGGGATCCGCTATCGGACCCACGTGCAGAGCTATGGATGGCAGGATTGGGTTTCGGACGGAGATTTGAGCGGTACGGAGCGGCAGGCAAAGCGGCTGGAGGCCATCTGCATCGAACTGACCGGGGCAGACAAAGACCTTTATGACGTGTACTACAGGGTTCATGCCCAGAGCTACGGTTGGCTGGACTGGGCAAAGAACGGGGCGGAGGCCGGGACGGAAGGGCTTTCCAAACGGCTGGAGGGCATCAATGTCGTGATCGTTCCCAAGGGGGCGGATCCGGGGGTGCCCACGGGAAGGCCCTTTGTGAGTCCTTATCCCGGAATGGTCAATTATCGAACCCATGTGCAAAGCTACGGGTGGCAGGAGTGGAGTTTTGACGGGGACATGAGCGGAACAGAAGGAAGGTCCAAGCGGTTGGAGGGTATTGAGCTTCGCCTGCGGTGGAACATTCCCGGGGGGATCCGGTATCAGACCCACGTGCAAAGCTACGGATGGCAGAGCTGGGTGCAGAACGGGGCCATGAGCGGGACACAGGGAAAGGCCAAACGGCTGGAAGGAATCCGCATTTGCCTGACCGGTGAGGCGGAGCAGTTGTATGACATTTATTACCAGGTCCATGCCCAGAGCTACGGTTGGCTGGACTGGGCCAAAAACGGCGAGATGGCCGGAACCTCCGGACTGTCGAAGCGCCTGGAAGGAATCCGGGTGCAGCTGGTGCCCAAGGGCGGGGCTGCGCCGGGAAATACGGCGCGGCCGTCGATCGAAAGATAATATGGAACGGACAGAATAAGAAATGGGTATCCCCGGCTTTGAGCCGGGGATTTTTGCGTATTGCAATGATCAAGGAAAGACACAAATTTTTCACAATTAAATTAGCACTCAACACTTGACAGTGCTAATAATAAGTGTTATATTACACATAGAACAAAGAGAACAAAAAGAAATCGGTTCCCGGAGTTTAAAAAGACAAGAAACGCTCATAATAAAAGCAAAATGAATGGAGGAATGTATGATGTTGTTACCTAGTATTTTTGGAGAGAACCTGTTTGACGAGATGATGGATTTTTCCTGGGATAAAGATTTCTGGGGAAGAAGAAGCCCGATGTACCAGAAGAGTGAGAAGAACCTGATGAAGACGGACGTGAAGGAGACAGAGGGAACCTACGAGGTGGCCATCGACCTGCCCGGCTTCAAGAAGGAGGACGTGAACGCCTCCCTGGAGAACGGTTATCTGACCATCAGCGCGTCGAAGAACGAGAGCAAGGACGAGAAGGACGAGAACGGGACCTACATCCGCAGAGAGCGTTACTGCGGCAGCTGCTCCAGACGCTTTTTCGTGGGAGACGCCGTGAAGGAGGAGGATATCCGGGCGAAATTCGAGGATGGGATTTTGAAGCTCTCCGTGGCGAAGAAGGATCCGCAGATTGAAGCGAGAAAGGGAACCATCGCCATCGAAGGATAACAGTTCAGACAGAGAAAAAAGACAGAAGATCCCCTGCGCGGCCGTTACGGCTTTGCGCAGGGGATTTCTATATATATGAGGCGCAGCTATTTTTGGTGGAAATTTTTCTGTAGTTTGCTATAATGGGAAAAGACAGAGGAATTTTAAAACTAGGAGGTCTTATGACAAACGGTGGGATTATGAGAAGCAGGAAATGCGCGAAAAACAAAAGAAGGACGGCGCTGTATCTCGGCATGCTGTTGATTCTGGGAATATCTGCCATCGGATGCGGCGAGGAAAATACGACTCCGGAGAGTCAGGAGGCAAAGCAGACAGAAAGCAGCGTGGAAAACGATTTGGAGAGTTCGGGGGAGACGGAGGTGGAGCAGGAGGAGCGTTTGGGACTTGGAACCTTCGAGGCCAAAACCCTGGATGGTCAGATTATTACCCAGGAAGACATCGCGAAAAAGGACGCGACGCTCATCAACTTTTGGGCGACCTACTGCGGGCCCTGCATTGAAGAGCTGCCGGAGATCGCGGAGCTTGAGAAAGCACTGCCGGACCACGTACAGATCATGACGGTTTGTCTGGACGCAGGGACGGAGACGGACTCTGTGAAGAAGATTTTGGAAGGGGCCGGTTTTGAGGGAGCGACTTTGGTGAGCGGCGATGGCGGACTGGCCGCGGTTGTGGGTGAGATCATGTATACCCCCACCACCATTGTGGTGGATGCGGATGGATATGTGGTCGGTGATGCTATAATCGGCGGACAGGCGGATTTGGCGAAGGTATATACGGCGGCGATCAATGAAGTGCTGAAGGCCTCCGGGAAGGAGGAGATTGAATATGCAGAGGAATGAAACAAAGCGGAGGGGAATCTCCTTTGTGATACTGGTCATCTCCATTTTGTTTATCGGCATCGGCTTCATGCGGAAAGAGCATTTGGAGGTCTTGCAGAAAGCGGTGAGAATTTGCCTGGAATGCATCGGCATTGGGTAGATAAGGAGGAGCAGATGAAATGCCTGTTGGTTGCGATTAATGCAAAATATATTCATTCGAATCTGGCGGTCTACAGCCTGAAAGCCTGTGCACCGGAGGGCCAGGTGGAGCTGGCAGAGTACACCATCAACCATCGGGCGGCGGAAATCCTGGATGATATTTATAGGAGGAAGGCGGAGCTCCTCTGTTTTTCCTGCTATATCTGGAATATTGAGCATGTGAAGAGCCTGGTGCGGAATCTAAAACGGCTGCGGCCGGAGGTTCCCATCTGGCTGGGGGGCCCGGAGGTCTCCTTTGATCTTGAGAGGCAGCTTGCCGAGATGCCGGAGGCTGACGGGATTCTCTATGGAGAGGGAGAACGGAGTTTTCCGGAGCTGCTGCGTTTTTATGAATCTGATGAAACCTCGTCGGCGCTCCGCCCGCGGGAGCTTCCTCAGGGATGTGCCTACAGGGATGAAACCGGTCAGGTGGTGATTACGCCGCCTGGCGAGCCTATCTGCATGGATGAGCTTCCGTTTGTCTACGGGACCATGTGGGGCCAGGAGGATTTCCGTAACCGGATCCTCTATTACGAGACCAGCCGGGGCTGCCCATTCTCATGCAGCTATTGCCTTTCCTCCACAGAAAGACATCTGCGGTTTCGCTCGCTCTCGAAGGTATACGAGGAACTGGGCTTCTTTTTGCAGAAAGAGGTTCCTCAGGTGAAATTTGTGGATCGAACCTTTAACTGCAAAAAAGACCGGGCCATAGCCGTCTGGACCTTCCTGCGGGATCATGACAATGGCGTGACCAATTTTCATTTTGAAATTGCTGCGGAGCTCTTGGACGAGGAATGTCTGGCGCTCCTGGAAACTCTGCGCCCAGGGCTTTTACAGCTTGAGATTGGCGTACAGTCGGCCAACCCGGAAACCTTGAAGGCCATCCACCGGGAAGCGGACCTGAAAAAGCTTCATTTTGTGACGGAACAGGTGCGGCAGGGAGGGAATATCCATCAGCATTTGGATTTGATTGCAGGGCTGCCCTATGAGGACTATGAGAGCTTTGGGCATTCCTTTGACGAGGTCTATTCCATGAGGCCGGATGAATTACAGCTTGGATTTTTGAAGGTGCTTAAGGGGACGCCGATGTACGAGGAGGCAGACCGTTACCATATTTTGTATCAGGCGGAGGCGCCCTTTGAGGTGCTCCAGACGCCGTGGCTTTCCCACGATGATTTGATTTGCTTGAAGCAGGTGGAGGAAATGGTGGAGATTTATTATAACAGCCACCAGTTTTCCTACTCGATGAAGTTTCTGCTCCCATTTTTTGGACGGCCGTTTCTGATGTACGAAAGCCTCGGCCGTGCCTGGATGAGGCAGGGCATGGGGACATGCAGGCATATGAGGACGGCACTCTATGAATTTCTCTTGGACTATGTGAAGAAAGAGTTTCCGGGAGTGGCAGAAGGACTCCGAAAACCGCTGACGGTCGACTATTATCTGCGGGAGAATGCAAAGAAGCGGCCGGAATTTGCCCCCTCTCAGGAGCCTTACAGGGAGGAGATCCGAAAAAGACTCAAGGAGCGATTCCCGGGAAGGCCGGTGAAGCAGCTTCTTAGGGAAGTCCATGTGGAGGCGTTCTTCTCTTCCTTCTCGAAACATGTAGAGTATTGGCTGTTTGAGTATAGAGAGAGGGATCCCCTGACGGGAAATGCGTGCTGTACGAGATTGTGAGAAAAGGGCCTCGAAAAAGGGCGGAAAAAGAAGAATTTGGATGAGAAAAGTACTTCCCAAAGACCGCGGGATTTTGTATAATAGACAAATGCGGAAGAAATGAAAAAGTGGTGTGGTCCATAGAGCAGGAAGAAAATTCTGTATGGACGAGGAGGAGATGCAGATGTTAAATGTGAAGAGTCAGAAAACGAAGCGGATCATTGTCGGCGTGATCGCCATTGTCCTGGCGCTTGCCATGGTGGTGCCGATGGTCTTGAGCGCTGTTTTATAAAGAATGTAAAAACGTGAGAGGAAGGAATCGATGATGAAAAAACGATGTGCAAGGATCCTTGCGACGGCCCTTCTCGTGACTTTTTTGGTTCCGGGGACGGCGGCGTTTGCGACAGAGGAGCAGGAGGGAGCGACCCAGGCGGAGGAAGTGGAAACTCTGGATGACCTGGATGAAGAGAAGCAGGAAGAGACCGCAGAGCCAAAAGGGACCACAGTCTCCCCGGAGGAGCAGAAAAAGAAGCTGCAGGAGGCATTGGAGAAAAGCTTCTATGAGAAGGATGAAGTCATCGCGGACGGTGTTTTCATTGGAACCATCGATGTGAGTGGCATGACGGCTGAACAGGCTCTGGAGGCAGTTTTATCCTATGGGGAAGAGATTGGAAAGAAAACCCTGACTGTGACCTTGGAGGGGGCCGATGACCTGGAGCCCATTACGACCACGGCGGCGGAGCTGGGACTCCATACGGATGATATTTCCGGGATCGTCATGGAAGCGCTGGCCCTCGGGAAGGGCGGCAACTTGATCGTCCGTTACAAGGCGGAGAAGGATCTGCAGGCCAGCAACCAGGTTTATGAGTATGGAATGGCCATTGATGATGAGAAAGTGGAACAGTTTATCACAGAGCAGACGGCGGATTTCTCCGTGGAGCCGGTTGATGCGGAGATCACCCGGGTGAGCGGAGGCTTTTCCGTCAGCGACAGCAAGACCGGAGTGAAGGTGGATGTGCCTGCGACGGTTTCGGCTATTACGGCGGCGTTTAAAGATTGGAACAGAGAGGACCTTTCCATGGCGGCAGTGGCCGAGATCATTGAGCCCAAGCGGTCCACGGAGCTGCTCTCCCAGGTTCAGGATAAATTGGGAAGCTTTTCCGCTTCCACCAGCGACAGAGGCAGCGGAAAGATGCAGAATTTGAGCCGCGGCGTAGAATTGACCAACGGGATTTTGCTTATGCCGGGAGATGTCTGGTCCATGCATGATGCCTTGGCCCCTTTTTCGGCAGCAAATGGATATACACAGCAGATTGCATATCAGTCAGGCGGCTATGTGCAGGAGTACGGCGGCGGCATCTGCCAGCTGGCCACGACCCTCTATAATGCGGCCCTTCGGGCAGAGGTACATATTTCCAAGCGCTCGAACCACTCCATGGTGGTGTACTACACGGACTTTGGGCTGGACGCCACCATCAACGACGGGGGGAGCAAGGATCTGGAACTCACCAATGACTTTGATTTCCCGATTTATATCGAGGGCTATCACAATGGCAAAGGAGAGGTTACCTATACGATCTGGGGCAAGGAAACCAGGCCGGAAAATCGAACCCTCCGGTTTTATGGAAAGACCTTGAGCAAGGAGTCTGTCCCCGAACAGATCATTGAGGATCCGACTCAGCCGATCGGTTATGAGCATGTGGAACAGGCCAGCTCTTACCCGGCGGTGACGGCAGAAGCCTATAAGGAGATTTTGATCGACGGCGAGGTGGTTGAGACCATCAAGCTTCATACGGATAAATATATTGCTTCTCCCAGGAAGGTGATCCGGGGAACGGCGCAGCCCATCGATCCCAACACGGGGCTGCCCATTGATCCCAATGCGCCGGCGACACCGGAGACACCGGCACCGGAGACGCCGGCACCTACACCGGAGACACCGGCACCGACGCCGGAGACACCGGCACCGGAGACGCCGGCACCGACACCGGAGACACCGGCTGCATAAAGAATGTAAAAAAAACATTTTAGATACATTCCTTTCTATTTCTTGAAGAACTTGTAAAACTTGTTGCAATACTTTTAAGATTCTATGACTGCCCTTGAAAATCAAAAAACTTGTGTTACAATGGATGGAACGCGGGGGAGAGATGACAGGTTCAGAGAAGGAAGGGAAGCGTTTTATGAAAAAAAGATGTGTAAAGATGTTCGCGGCAATTTTGTTTGCGGCGGCATTGTTACCGGGAGCGGCTCATGCGGCTGAGGAAGCCGGAGAAGTCGATGTGTTTGCGGAAGATGAAGTGATCGCAGACGGTGTCTACATTGATAAAATCAATGTGAGCGGGATGACAGCGGAGAAAGCACTGAAGGAGGTCCGCGCTTATGTGGAGGAGACCGGGAAGAAAACCTTGACGGTGACTTTGGAGGGGGCCGAGGAGGTGGAGCCCATCCAGGTGACGGCGGCGGAGCTGGGGCTTCATACCAACGACATTGCAGAACTGGTCATGGAAGCGCTGGCCCTTGGAAAGGATGGAAATTTGATTACCCGCTATAAGGCGGAGACGGATCTGAAAACCAGCAATCAGATTTACGAGCTGGGGATGAATATCGATTCGGATAAAGTGAGTCAGTTTGTGACGGAACAGACAGGCAGCCTTTCGGTGGAGCCGGTGGATGCGACATTGACCAGAACAGGTGACGGATTTACCGTCAGTGAAAGCCGGACAGGAATCCAGGTAGATGTCCCTGCCACCGTATCGGCGGTGCAGGAGGCGTTCCGTGACTGGGATGGAGGGGATGTAACCCTGGCGGCGGTGGCGGAGATCACTCAGCCCAAGTATACGAAGGCGCAGCTTTCTCAGATTCAGGATCCCTTGGGGAAATTTTCCACCGACAATCACGACAGGAGCGGCGGAAAGCTGCAGAATGTACAGAGAGGTGTGGATCTGACAACGGGGATTTTGATCATGCCGGGAGAAAGCTGGTCTATGCACGACGCCCTGGCCCCGTTTACCGCAGAGAACGGCTATACGATGCAGATTGCCTACCAGGGAAATTCCTATGTGAAAGAATACGGAGGCGGAATCTGCCAGCTCGCCACGACACTTTATAATGCGGCCCTTCGGGCGGAGGTGAATATCTCCAAACGATCCAATCATTCCATGGTCGTGGGTTACACAAAGTGGGGATTGGATGCCACCATCAATGACGGCGGCAGCAAGGATTTGGAGCTGACCAATGATTTTGATTTTCCCATCTACATTGAGGCGTATCATGATGGAAGCGGAACTGTGACCTACACCATATGGGGAAAGGAGACCAGGCCGGCAGGCAGAACCCTGGATTTTACCAATGAGATTCTCAGCGAAGAATATCTTCCGGACGAGGTGACCATAAACCCTGCCCTGGCGCCGGGCCAAGAGAAAAAACTGGAGTCGGGATATCCCAAGGCAACCGTGGAGGCTTACAAAGAAATTTATGAGGACGGAGTCCTGATAGAAAGAATCCGCCTGCACACAGATAAATATCTTGCGAAGGCGAAGAAGGTCGAGAGAGGGCCGGATGTGCCCGTCGATCCCAATGCAGGTCAGCCGACAGAACCGGATGTAAGTCAGCCGGAGACGCCGCCTGCTACGGAAGCGCCCACGCAGGCACCGCCCGCTGCAACAGAACCGCCCACCACGCCGGAGACGCAGGAAGTACCGCCCACCACACAGGCAGCTTCCACAGAGGCCCCCGTACCCACGCCGGAGGGATAAAGGCAGGGTGCGCCGATGGGATAAAATAACATGTGGAACCTCAAGAAAAAATCGGATGCGAGAATTCCTATCATATGATATACTTTACAGAAGCCCCATTTCTTCTATGAGAATGGAGGCTTCTGTTTTCAGGAGGAAAGGATATGCGGCAGGGGCAGGATTTGGTGATTGGAGGCTTCATCGGATTGAAGGGTACCATATATGCGGCAGAGCATTTGGGGGGACAGTTGCAAAGGGCTCTGCCACGGGCACTCCTTCATGAGGCAGGGGGCTTTCGAAGAGAGTTGGAGCGGGTGCCGGAAGAGGCTGTGAAGGCTGGATTTGACAAAGGAATGCTTCGGAATGAGGGGGATTTGATGGTGTCGGAACCGGTGGGAGAAGGCGGTGTCCTTGCAGCACTTTGGAACATGGCAGAGCGATATCAGACGGGACTTACGGTATACCTGAGGCAGATTCCAATTCACCAGGAAACCATCGAGATCTGTGAGGCGCTGGAGTTAAATCCCTACGGGCTTTTATCCGGTGGCTGTACGCTGTTTGCGGCGAATCATGGGAATGATCTTCTGCGCTGCTTAGGGGAGGCAGGCATTCACGGTGCCGTGATCGGGAAGGTGACGGAGGGCCAGGACCGGTTGCTGATCCATGGAGAGGTAAGGAGCTATCTGAACCGGCCGGCACCAGATGAGATTGAAAAATGGAGTGGAAAGAGGGAGACATAGAACCATGAATCAATATCCTGCTATGAATATTGTTCTTTTGGAACCGGAGATGCCGGCCAATACCGGCAACATCGGCCGCACCTGTGTGGCGACAGGGAGCCGCCTTCATCTGATCGAGCCGCTGGGTTTTCAGGTCAATGAAAAGGCAGTGAAGAGGGCCGGACTCGATTATTGGGACAAGCTGGATGTGACCGTGTATGACTGCTACCGAGATTTTCTGGAGCGAAATCCCCGGGCGATGGAGAGGCTTTACATGGCATCCACCAAGGCGCCGAGGGCATACACGGAAATCTCTTATGAGCCGGGGGCTTATCTGATGTTCGGAAAAGAGAGCGCCGGAATTCCTGAGCCGCTTTTGGCAGAGCACAAAGAGACGGCCGTCCGTATCCCCATGCTTCCGGATATTCGCTCTCTGAATCTGGCCAATTCTGTGGCGATCGTACTCTATGAAGCCCTTCGGCAGAACCGGTTTGCCCATATGCAATTTGTGGGGGAACCGAGAAGCTTTTCCTGGAAACAGCTATAGAATACAATGTTAAATCATATTTATTATAAAGGGAAGGCGGAGTGGGATGAATAAAACAGTGGAGCAGCACATTCCCCTGGTGGAATATATTGCCCAGGTGATCGGGCCGAATTGTGAGGTGATCCTGCATGATTTGGAGGATTTGGAGCATTCCGTGGTGGCTGTCAGCCAAAACAGTTTGACAGGCCGGAAAATCGGTGACGCCATTACAGATGTGGCTCTGATGCTTTTGCACAACAAATCCTACATGGAACAATCTTTCGTGGTGAATTATGAGGGAAAGGTGAAGGGGAGCAGTGCGACCTTCCGCAGCAGCACGTATTTTATCAGAGAGGCGGAAAGGATTGTGGGGCTGCTCTGCATCAATGTGGATGTCTCTGCCTATGTCCAGGTGAGGGAGATGATGGATTCCATGCTCCTTATGAACCGTCTTTTGCCGGACGGGGAGCCGGCAGAGAAGATGGTGGAAACCTTTACGGTGTCAGGGGAAACGCTTCTCCAGAAAAGCCTGGAGACGGTGAGCAGCATGTTCCAGGTGCCGCCGGAGCACTTGAAGATGGACGAGAAGCGCCGGTTCGTGCGGGAGCTGTATGACAGAGGCTGCTTTACATTAAAAGGGAGTGTTGTGACGGTGTCGGAGTGGCTCCAAATCTCAGAATCCTCCGTGTACCGTTATCTGCGAGAGTGTATGAGAGAAAAGAAACCGGTTTGACCATTCGTCTGAAGCATTGTTCTTTGATTTTTTGTGGTAGATTACGAAGGCTGTTTCCAAAGCATAAAGTTTTGGAAACAGCCTTTTTTCAAAAAAAAGTTAGAATTTAAATAATCATATTGACAAAAAATAATTATGAATATATATTATAAATATGAAAAAAAGTTTGATTTTTGATATGGAGGGAAAAAATGAAATGGATTAACAGAAAGGCGCAGAGCCTGAAACAGGGAAAAATTCGGGACATGTTTGACAGAGCCGCGGGGTATGAGGGAGTGATCAGCCTGGGAATCGGGGAACCGGATATGGCGACACCGAAAGCAATCTGTGAGGCAGCCCGAAGGGCTATGGAAGAGGGGAGGACTCATTACACACCCAATGCGGGAACTCTGTCTTTGCGAACGGCGATCGCGGAGAGTGAGATGATGAGAAGGTTTGGATACAGGCCGGAGAAGGAGATCGTCATCACGACCGGGGGAATGGGAGCCTTATCCCTGTGTCTCCAGGTGGTTCTGGATCCGGGAGATGAGGCGTTAATTCAGGATCCTCAGTGGCTGAACTATGTGGCTCAGGTCAGATATGCCGACGGAGTTGCAGTCCGCGTTCCTGCGGGGAGGGAACAGGGATTTGTGCTGACAGCGAAGGAGATTGAGAGGAAGATTACAGCGAACACCAAGGTACTGCTGATCAATTCGCCTAACAATCCTACAGGGCGGATTCTGGGGCATCAGGAGATGGAAAAGATTGCTAAGGTTGCCATAGATCGGGATCTTTTGGTGATTTCCGATGAGGTTTACCAAGTATTGCGGTATGACGGAAAGGAACATGAATCGATCGCAGGGCTTCCCGGTATGAGAGATCGGACGGTGATTGTAAATAGTTTTTCGAAGGCCTTTGCCATGACCGGCTGGAGAGTCGGCTATGCCGCCGGGCCGGAAGAGATCATCGACAAGATGGTGAAACTTCAGGAGAACTTTAATTCCTGCCCCTCTTCCGTGGGCCAGTATGCGGCGGAATATGCGCTGGGCCATATGGAGCTGGCGGAAGAGATGAGGGGAAGATATGAAAAGAGAAGGGCCATTCTGATGGAAGGGCTGAATCAGCTCCCCGGAATCCGGTGCACATGGCCGGAGGGGGCGTTTTATGCGTTCGCGGACATTTCTTCCTTTGGGATAAGCTCCGAGGAGTTTTGCGGCAGGCTTTTGGAAGAGCAGCGCGTGGTCTGCATTCCGGGAAGTGCATTTGGAGATTGCGGCGAGGGCTTCATACGGCTCAGCTATGCCAACGGGGAGAAGAACCTGGAGGAAGCCCTCAGAAGAATGGAGACATTTGTGGGATCACTTGCCGGCCACTCCTGCAAGTAAAGAAGGAATGTTTACTTTTCGGCGGATTCCGGACCGGCGCCCCGGATGGCATCCAGATAGTTGTACAACGTAAATTTGGAGATATTCAGTATTTCGCAGACCTTTTGTCCGGAGCGGGTGATCAGAAAGGCCCCGTGCTCGTCCAGGTAGCGGAGGAAGACGAGTTTGTCTTCCTTGGTCATGACGGCGGTATTTTTGCCGACAAGCATTTGTGCGGAGGCAATCAGGGAATCCAGCATGCCGTTTACATCATTGGTAAACAGAGGCTTGGATTCCTCGAGGGAAAATTTATTTTTTTCATGGAGATACTGCTCTAGCTGCACGGACTGCGTAATATCTTCATTGATGCCGATTGCTGCGACGGGGCTATTGTTTTCATCCCTTAAAAAGAGGGTGGATGAGCGCAGCGTTTTCCCGTTGGGAAGGAAATGAATGTAATTGTAGTTGTTTCCGTCCTGATTGGTCCCCTTGACGACCTCCAATCCCAGAATGTCACCGGTGTCACCAATCTTTCGGCCGGTGATCTTCCCATTGCGGATATCGACAATGGTGTGTTCATAGTCGAGAGACAGGTCGTGGACGACAAATTCGACGTCGTCTCCAAAGTGGGCAGAGAGCATATCTAGGAATTCGCTGATCCACTTTTTGTTGTTTTGATAGTAGTTCATAAGAAATGTTCCCCTTTTTTGATTTATTTTATCAAAAAAAGTGTGAAAAGTACAGGGAGATAAGAAAAAAATGGAGAGGGAATATAGAAGAACCCATGCCGAGGTGAATGTAAGTGATATCGAATGGAACCTGAGACAGGGACGGGAACAGCTCCACGAAGGATGCCTGGTGATGGCTGTTCTGAAAGGTGATGCCTACGGACACGGAATCGAAAAGACGGTTGTTGCCTGTGAACAGGTGACAGATTGGTATGGGGTAGCTACCTTGGAGGAGGCGGTTCGAATCCGGAATACGGGAAGTGAAAAGCCGATCCTGATTTTTGGTTTTGTGGAAATGGAGGATGTGGAGCAGGTGACGGATTTGAGGCTTACCTTGTCCGCGCCGTCGGTTTCTTACGCAGAGCAGTTAAATCTGGAAGCGGGGAAACTCGGCAGAAAACTGGAGATCCATATCAAGGCGGATACGGGGATGAACCGAACAGGCATTCGCTGCCGGGACATGGAAGGGGCGGTGAAGGAGGCAGAAGTGATCTTGCAGTGCGAATATCTGCAGGTCACAGGGATCTACACGCATTTTGCATGCCCGGAATCAAAACGTGAGACGGACGAACGCTTTACGGAGGAACAGTTCAGGAAGTTCGTGGAGTTCTGTGGGTGCTTGGAGCAGAAGGGATATTCCCTTGGACTTAAGCATTCCGCCAGCAGCGCGGCAGGTCTTTTGCACCCGGAGACACAGCTTGATCTGGTTCGTTTCGGGATGCTGACTTATGGACAAGGATGTTCGGAGGATTATGTGAAGCAGTACCGGCTGAGGCCGGCCTTGACCTGGATCAGCCGTATTGTACAGATGGGGACGGTGGAGGCGGGCGAGAGCATCAGCTATGGAAGAACCTTTGTAGCCGAGAGGCATATGAGAATCGCCGTCGTGTCCGTCGGATTTGGCGACGGATACCAGAGGCAGTGTTCCAATAAGACGGAGGTGCTCATCTGCGGTAAACGGGCAAAGGTGCTCGGGAAGGTATGCATGGATTATCTGATCGCAGATGTGTCGGATATTCCGGAGGCGGCTGTTGGGACAGAGGTGGTGCTTTTGGGCAGAGATGGAGAGGAATGGATTTCTGCAAATGAGCTTTCCGAAAAAATCGAGAACGTATCCGGCGGCATCACCTGCCAGATTTTGCCCAGAGTGCCGAGAATTTATGTGAGAAACGAAAAATAATTAATAAAGAAGGAGAAGAGTGCAATGAGGACCTTATATGGAGTAACTGTGCCCATGGTGACGCCGTTCACGGAAAGGGATCAGGTGGACGAAAAGAGTCTGAGGAGCCTGACAGAATTTTTGATTGAAACAGGCGTGTCCTGTCTCTATCCGGCGGGAACCACAGGGGAAATGCTGATTATGGACGTGGAGGAGAGGAAACTGCTGGCGGAAACCGTGATTGAACAGAACCGGGGCCGGGCGGTCGTATATATTCAGGTGGGAGCTATGAACCAGAGGGATACCATCGCTCTTGCGAAGCACGCCGTCGGTGCCGGTGCAGACGGCATCGCGGTGGTGACGCCCGGATATTTTAAGCTCAGTGACCAAGAACTGTTGACCTACTATCAGAGAGTTTCCGCATCGGTGCCGGAGGATGTGCCGATTTACCTCTATGGAATTCCCCAGTGTGCAGGCAACGATTTTTCGCCGGAACTGGTGGAGAAGATTGCAGACATCTGTCCCAATATCATCGGCATCAAATACAGCGGGCCGGACATGGTTAAGATTCAGCAGTTTATGCGGGTCCGGGGCGGAGCCTTTTCCGTTCTGTGCGGAGTGGACGACCTGTTTGCGGCTTCCGTGCTGGTGGGGGGAGACGGTGTGATCTCAGGAATTGCCCAGGCACTTCCGGAGCATTATGTGGCCGTGTGGGAGGCCTTAAAAGAAGGGAACCGGGAGCGGGCGGAGGCGATTATGAGGAGGATCTGGGAGTTTAATGAGGTCCTTGGCGGACTCAACAGTATTGTAAAGTTAAAAGCCATTCTCAAATATCGGGGCGTGATTGCAGGCACAGAGATGCGGGCGCCGCTGTGTTCGCTGGGAAAGGAACGGGAAGAAAGACTGTGCCGAATGCTGGAAAAAATGCATTTTAAAGAGATCAAGGACTAAGAAAGGTCAAGAAAACAAAGCGAGAGAGTAAAGAGAAAGCCGGATGAGTTCCCCTGGGGGAAGAGTTCATCCGGCTTTTCCTTATGGCAATAGATGAAAAATAATGGGCAATTATTTTGCGGCGACCGCTTCGATCTCCACAAGGCCGCCCTTGGGAAGTGCGGCAACCTGTACACAGGCCCTTGCAGGGCAATTTTCGTTAAAATATTCCTGATAAATTCCGTTGACCGTGGCGAAGCAGGAGAGGTCCGATACGAAAATCGTCGTCTTTACGACATGGGAATAGTCCATGCCGGCCGCCGCCAGGATGGCTCCAATATTTTTTAAGGACTGGTGTGTCTCATCCTCAATCGTTCCGGCGAGTTCTCCGGACTCCGGCTGAATTCCCAACTGCCCGGAAATGTAAAGGGTTTTGTCCATGAGAACAGCCTGAGAATAAGGGCCGATGGCGGCAGGTGCCGCTGTGGTGTTTATGATGGTTTTTTCCATGATTGGTTTTTCTCCGTTTCTATATTTGATAAAATCTGTGAAAGCTGTTTTTGCAGAGTGTCTTACAGCAGAGATACGTGATAGTTTTCCTCCAGAGCCCGCTTTAAGGAATCCAGGTCCGGCTCAATGGCGGGAACCTCCGGGAGATATTCAGCGGTGGTTCCCGGATCTTTTAAGCCGCTGCTGGTGATGATAGCGACAATGGTCGCATTGGGGTCGATCTTTCCCTCGTCCGCCAGCTTTTTGACGACCACCAGGGAGGTGACGGAGGAGGCTTCCGCATAGATCCCCTCACATCTGCCCAGGAGGAGCTGCATGTCCATGGTCTCCTGGTCATGGCTGTAATGGGCCAGGCCGCCGGATTCCTTGAGGGCCATATAACCCTGGTTGGTGGCCTTGCCGCCGCCGATGGAGAAGGAGACGGTCCAGTCGTCTGTGGGGACCCGCACGGTATCTTCTGATTGAAGCTCCAGGGAACGTT
This sequence comes from uncultured Lachnospiraceae bacterium, assembly GCA_910587905.1. Taxonomy (GTDB): domain Bacteria; phylum Bacillota; class Clostridia; order Lachnospirales; family Lachnospiraceae; genus Lientehia. The sequence continues at coordinate 642 of CAJUOF010000075.1, read as the reverse complement.
TCAGGGAACCGTAGACCTCGGCGGCGATCATGCGGGTATGATTTTTGGCAATTCCGGTCTGAATCAGATCCCTTGCCCCCTTCCAGGTTCCATACATGCCGTCGGAGTGGGCGCAGGGAACAGAGATAAAGTCGGGGAGTTCTCCCAGCTCATCAAAGATCTCAAAGGCGATGGTTTTGTAGCCGTCCACACCGTAAGGATTGCTGCCGACAGAAGGGTTGAGATAGCCGGTCAACGGATACCAGCCCTTTTCCTTGACGCATTTCTGACTGAGGCGCCAGCGGTCCTCCATGGTGGGAGTGACAATGACGCTGGCTCCGTAGGACTGCATCAGAGTCTTCATGGTTTGTGGCACCTGGGCCACGGTGAAGACCACACAGGGAATCCCGGCCGCGGCACACATGGCGGCGGTGGCGGCTCCGTGGTTGCCGGTGGAGGAGACGGTGACGGCGATGGCCTTCTCCTGCCTGGCCATGGTGACACCCACCGAAGCCAACCGGTCTTTATAGGACCAGGTGGGATTCTGGGATTCATTTTTTATGTAAAGATTTTTAAGCCCAAGCTTTTCTCCGAGAGCTTTGCAGTGGATTAAGGGGGTGTTTCCCTCTCCGATGGAGACAGGCGTGACGTCGTCATCGACGG
>CAJUOF010000074.1 GCA_910587905.1 uncultured Lachnospiraceae bacterium | reverse complement strand
GTCATGGACTCCAACGACATCGAGAGGGAGCGGGGGATCACGATCCTCTCCAAAAACACGGCAGTTTTTTATAAAGGGACGAAGATCAACATCATCGACACTCCCGGCCATGCGGATTTCGGCGGCGAGGTGGAGCGGGTGCTCAAGATGGTCAACGGCGTGATCCTGGTGGTGGACGCCTTCGAGGGGGCCATGCCCCAGACCAAGTTCGTGCTGCAGAAGGCCCTGGAGTTAAATCTCTCGGTGATCGTCTGCATCAACAAGATCGACCGGCCGGAGGCCAGGCCCAGTGAGGTGATCGACGAGGTGCTGGAGCTCCTTCTGGAGCTGGACGCCTCCGACGAGCAGCTTGACTGCCCCTTCGTCTTTGCCTCGGCCAAGGGCGGTTATGCGGTGAAGGACCTGGGGGACGAGAAGAAGGACATGAAGCCGCTGTTTGATACGATCCTTGATCATATCCCGGCGCCGAAGGGGGATCCGGACGCAGATACCCAGATTTTGATCAGCACCATTGATTATAATGAATACGTAGGGCGGATCGGCGTCGGCAAGGTGGACAACGGTTCCATCCGGGTCAACCAGGAGGTGGCCCTGGTGAACCATCACGACCCGGATAAGTTCAAAAAGGTCAAGGTCAGCCGTCTCTACGAGTTTGACGGCCTGGAGAAGGTGGAAGTGGCGGAGGCAAAGATCGGCTCCATCGTGGCCATCTCCGGCATTGCCGACCTGCACATCGGGGACACCCTCTGCTCCCCGGAGCACCCGGATCCGATCCCCTTCCAGAAGATTTCCGAGCCGACCATCGCCATGCATTTCATGGTCAACGACAGTCCCCTGGCGGGGACGGAGGGCAAGTACGTGACCTCCCGCCACATTAGAGACCGTCTTTTCCGGGAGTTAAACACGGATGTCAGCCTCCGGGTGGAGGAGACGGAGGACGCCGACCGGTTCAAGGTGTCCGGCAGGGGAGAGCTGCACCTTTCCGTTCTCATCGAAAACATGCGGAGAGAGGGCTATGAGTTTGCCGTCAGCAAGGCGGAGGTCATCTACAAGCAGGACGAGAAGGGGCGGAGGCTGGAGCCCATGGAGCTGGTCTACATCGACGTGCCCGACGAGTTTTCCGGCACGGTCATCCAGAAACTCTCCCTCCGGAAAGGGGAGCTGCAGGGGATGTCCCCCTCGGGCACGGGCTATACCAGGATGGAATTTTCCATTCCCTCCAGGGGGCTCATCGGTTACCGGGGCGATTTCCTCACGGACACCAAGGGGAACGGCGTCATGAATCAGCTGTTCGACGGCTACGCTCTTTATAAGGGAGATATCCAGTACCGCCGTCAGGGTTCCCTGATCGCTTTCGAGAGCGGGGAGAGCGTCACTTACGGCCTGTTCAACGCCCAGGAGCGGGGGAATCTGTTCATCGGGGCCGGTGAGAAGGTTTACGCCGGCATGGTGGTCGGTTCCAATGCGAAAGCGGAGGACATTGAGGTCAATGTCTGCAAGACGAAGCATCTGACCAACACCCGTTCCTCCGGCTCCGACGAGGCGCTCAAGCTGGTGCCGCCCGTCATCATGAGCCTGGAGCAGGCTCTGGACTTCATCGACGCCGACGAGCTTTTGGAGGTGACGCCGGAGCATTTGAGGCTCAGAAAGAAGATCCTGGATTCCCGGATGCGCAAGCGGGCCGGAAACAGCAAATAAGATTTGTTCAGAAAGTCAGCCGCTCCGGAAACGGAAGCGGCTGTTATATAAAGGAGGAGGAACATGAAAGTATTATTGATCAACGGAAGCCCCCACGAGAAGGGAACCACCTACACGGCACTGAAAAAAGCGGCCGACACCCTGGGGAGCCTTGGGATCGAGGCGGAGATTTTCCATGTGGAGAAACTTGCGACAACCTGTATCGACTGTCGGGTCTGTAAGAAAAAGCAGAACAACCGCTGCGCCTTCGACGATTCGGTCAACCGGGCGCTGGAAAAGGCGGAGACGGCGGACGGATTTATTTTCGGGACGCCGGTGCATTTTGCATCGGCCTGCGGATTGATGACGGCGTTTATGGACCGGCTCTTCTATGCGGGCAGGTCGCTGTTTTGCCATAAGCCTGCGGCGGCCATATCCTGCGCCAGACGGGCGGGAACCACGGCGACCATGGATCAGATGAACAAGTACATGACTATCAACGAGATGCCCGTCGTGTCCTCCCAGTATTGGAACATGGTCCATGGAAGCGTTGCGGAGGATGCGCCGAAGGACGAGGAGGGTATGCAGACCATGGAGACCCTGGCGAAGAACATGGCCTGGCTGTTAAAGTGCATCGAGGCCGGAAGGGAGGCGGGGATCTGTCCGCCGGAGGAGGCGCCCGCCGTGAAGACCAATTTTATCCGCTGAGCTTTGGAATGAAATAATACGGAAGAAAACCGCTCCTTTTCTGGGGGATCGTCCGGGGAGACGCCCGGCGGTGTTCCCCGGCAGACACGTCGGTTTTGCCGATTTCACTGTGCCGCCTATGGCAGGCAATTTCACCTCCATCAAACCGGGTCGGCTGAAATTGCCTGCGCTATGCTCGTGAAATCGGCAAAACCTTCCTATCGTCTGCCGGGGAATACCGCCGGGCGACTCTTGGTTCGACCTTTCGGAAGAGGAGCGGTTTCCTTCCTGGGACTGCGGGAGGACGGAGGGACGAGCAGATCAGGAAGCCGCCGTCCATAATTACCAAAAGCAAACGTTCGGTGTGCTTTGAACCGAGAGAGAGTTGTTCAGGAAAGTCAGAAGCCGCCGGGCATAATTACCAAAAGCAAAGGATCGGTGAGTTTCAAACCGAGAGTGAGTTGTCAGGAAAGTCAGAAGCCGGCGGCCATAATTACCAAAAGCAAACGATAGGTGTGTTTTAAACCGTGTTTGCGTTGGTCATTATGGCCGGCGGCTTCGTCACTATCCAATGGGGGGTGCAGCTTCGCCCGGTGTTGGCTCCGCGGGCGGCTGCTCCGGCGCAGGAGTCTCCGGTCCAGGCGGTGCTTGTGTAGGAGGCGCTTGGTCGGTCGGCTGCTCATTCCCGGGGGAAGAGGACTCTTCTGCCTGGCTTTCCTCTTCGGTCATGAAAGGGAAGGGATAGCCGGTATGGATGGGACATGTGCTGTTCCTGAGAGATTCCGGAAGGAGATAAGCACTGTCGTCCGTGTTTCCAATGGGCTCGTCGGTCAGGGTCCGGTAAATCCGATTTTCTCGAAGCTGCTCCGGGCAGAATTCTGTGGCGAGCGCTCCGCTTAAGCGGCATACGGTGACTCTGGTGTGGTGGTCACAGACCTCCGTGGGGGCAGTGCCCCTGGAAAAGTATTCGGTATAGGTCATATTTCCCGCCGGATCGGCGTCGCAGATGCCGGGGACGGCCAGTTTGCCGGACTTATGGCAGATGGATACCTCCTCGATGTTGCTGGGCCTTGCCGGGAATTCCTTGATGGGGAGTCCTTCGCAGGCTCTGGACATGATTTTGCGCCACATACTCCTTACATCAGAGCTGGTGGTCAGATCTGCGTTTTCATCATAACCCTGCCACACACCCAGAGTATAATAAGGCGTGTACCCTACAAACCAGATATCGTTGGTGTTGGTGGTGGTGCCGCTCTTGCCCGCTGTGGGCATCGCATCGAGCTTCGTCTCCAGCCTGCTGGTTGGAATGTCCGGATGGTCATACAGGAAGGAATACTGGCAGACGCCCTCCATGGCACTGGTCAAAAGCCAGGCTGTGGATTCCTTGATTACCGTGTGAGTCTCTGGTTGGTTATCAATGATGATCTTTCCGTTTCGGTCCACGATCCTTGTGTAGTAGACGGGCTCCGTGTAAATGCCCTGATTGGCGATGGCGGCGTAGGCACCTGTAAGCTCCAGGTTGCTGACACCGTGGGTGATTCCCCCCAGACAGAGGGGAGCTCCGATGTCTGTGAATACCTCACCGGTGGTTTCATTGACTTCACTTTCCACCAGAGAAGTGATACCGAAGTTTAGGGCATACTGATACCCGATCTGAGGAGTCACCGTATTCATCAGAGCTTTCAAGGCAATGATATTCATGGAGTAGACAATGCCGTCGCGGATATTGGCGTAGCCCACATAATGGCTGCCCCACCAGTTGGCGAACTCTTTGTTGTCCAGGGCATAGGGGGCGTCGTAATAGACTGTGCCCAGGGTGGCTCCGGAATTATCCAGGGCCGGGGCAAAGGCAGTCAGGACCTTGAAGGTGGAACCGGGCTGGCGCAGGGTGTCCGTGGCACGGTTTAGACTCAAGCTGGCTGTCTTTGCCCCGCGCCCACCGCTGATGGCGAGAATGTAACCGGTTTCCTGATCCATCAGGACACAGGAGCTTTGAGGCTGCAGCGTGATGTCCAGCCGTTCCCCCGGTATGGTATCCTGGCGGGATACCACGGTGGATTTATATTCCTTCACAATCTGTCGGATCTCATCCTCCGTCTCATAAATCAGTTTGACCGGTTCCCCGCCGTTTTTCTCCCGAAGCCAAGTCTTGATGTTATTTTCCGAGTAGTTATCCGTATTGCCGTCCGGGTGAGTGACGGAAAGCCGGTAGGAAAAACTGTAGCGAATCTCACTGTTTGTATAATTTTCCGGTGAGGAGATCTCCTCATCCACAATCTTTTGCAGGTGGGGGTCCTGAGTGGTGTAGATGCGGAGCCCCCCACTGTAGAGCATGGTGCGGGCCTCTGTTTCCGAATACCCGGCCTTTTCCTGTAGATCGGCAAGAACCTGGACGATGGTCTCATCCACGAAATAGCTGTAGATGGAGGACTCATTGTCCCTGGCGGCGTCCACCTCCTGAATCCTTGCATAGACTTCATCCGTCTGGGCTTCCTTGAGCTCTGCCTCTGTGATATATCCCTGCTCCTGCATATATTCGAGAACGATATTGCGCCGCTTGACGTTTTCCTCCGGATGGGTAATGGGGTTGTACCTGGTAGGATTGCTGGTGACGGCGGCAATGACCGCGCATTCCGAAAGGGTCAGCTCGCTGACATTTTTTCCGAAATAGCGCTCGGAGGCCGCCTGTACGCCGAGGGTGTTGGCCCCCAGATTGATGGTGTTCAGGTAATTTTGGAGAATGATCTCCTTGTCCATGGTCTTTTCCAACTGGATGGCCAGATACTGTTCCTGTACCTTCCGCTTGACCTTGGCCCCGAAAGAGGTCTCCATGCCGCCGCCGAAGGCGACGTTTTTGATGAGCTGCTGGGTGATGGTACTGGCTCCCTGGTCCAGCTCGCCGGAGACGAGTCCCTGGAATGCAGCTCTGGTCAATCCCTTGATATCCACGCCGTTGTGATCCCAGAACCTGGAGTCCTCAATGGCGATAAAGGCGTTGACCAGGTTTTCGGGCATTTCCGAATATTCTACCGGCTGTCTGTTGGAGCCGGCCATGACAAGAGTCTGTATCTCATTGCCCTCCGCGTCGTAAATGATCGTGGCGGAGGCATTGGGAGACATGTCCAAAGTGTTTAAATCCGGGGCAGAATTCAGAATGCCGCGGAACATGCCGAGACCTGCGGATACGATCAGCACGATCAGGGCAAGAATGCCGGTTAAAAAAGCCTTGAAGGTGAGAACACCGGCTTTCGTTTTTCGCCTGGCAGATTTGGAAGAACAGGAGTGAATCTGCTTTTTCAGGCCGGATTTTCCGTAATTCATAGTAAAACCTCCTAGATTCTTATAGCAGACGACATAAATTTTTCCCTTATGGCGTCTGCTGCGTCGATTTTTGCTGCGCGAAAGCGTAGGATCTGCCTTACAAAAATCGTGCGCTCCCCCGGAGGGCTTATCGTAAACCCCTTTCATTCATGGTGGTATCTGCAATGACGATATAGGGGTTTACTTTGAGTATACCAAAAAATCATGGAGAAAGAAAGGGGGATTCCGAAAGAGAACCTTACGAAACTGTGACGAAACTATGAAGGAAACGGAAATCGCGGAAGAGCAGGGTTGCGGAGGGGAGGCTTCTATATTACAATGGTACTATGACAAAAGATCGGGAGGGGAAGATGAGAGAGAGTTATCTGGAGGCATATCAGGGGGGCGAGGGGGAGCTGGTGGAAAAGAAGTCCAGGTTCATTGCCACGGTGCGCCCTGTAAAGTCGGAGACGGAGGCGGCGGCTTTTATCGAGGAGATGAGAAAGAAATACTGGAATGCCAGCCACAACTGCACGGCATTATGTATCGGGCGGCAAAATGAGCTGACCCGCTGCAGCGATGACGGGGAGCCGGGAGGCACGGCGGGGCGGCCCATGCTGGATGTGCTTTTGGGCGGAGGGATCCACAACGTGTGCGTGGTGGTGACCCGTTATTTCGGCGGGACCCTCCTCGGGACAGGCGGCCTGGTGCGGGCTTATTCCGG
>CAJUOF010000073.1 GCA_910587905.1 uncultured Lachnospiraceae bacterium | reverse complement strand
GGAGTTCAGACGTGTGCTCTTCCGATCTGTGGTCGGCTCCGGCATGCTCTGGGGCGAGGCCTACGACTATGCGATGTGCATCCTGGAGGAGATGCAGTGGATCAAGACCAAGTCCATCCATGCGGCAGAGTTCTTCCACGGGACCATTGAGCTTTGCGAGGAGGATACTTCGATCTTCTTATTCTATGGCGAGGACGAGACCAGGCCGCTCATGGACCGGGTGAACAACTTTGTGACCAAGGTTTCCAAAGTGATCAATCGGTTTGACACGAAGGAGGTGGAGCTTCCCTTCAGCAAGCCCCTGTACCGGAAGATCGTGTCTCCCATGATCATGTACGCAGTTACCGAGAGGCTTTCCTGCCACATAGAGAAGGAGCGCAACCATCCTCTGACGACCAGAAGATATTATCGCCAGATGGAATATTGATTTTACATAGCGTGGGGTGACGTATGGCAAGACTGGTTGGAATCGGTGACAATGTTGTTGACCTGAATTACACCACCGGAATCGCATATCCGGGAGGGAACTGTGTGAACGTGGCAGTCTTTGGCGGGATGCTTGGTCATGAGACCGCTTACGTGGGAAAGATCGCCAAGGACCGCTGGGGAGAGGTGATCCTCGGGGCGGTCCGGGAGATGGGAGTCGACGTCTCCCGCTGTGAGATCGAGGAGGGAGAGACCGGGCGCTGCGGCATCCATCTTGCGGACGGCGACCGGAGGATCGTGGAGGAAAACGATGCGGGGCTTGTGAAGGAACGCCCCCTTCAGGTCACAGAGGACCTTCTGGCCTATATTCGGACCTTCGACGTCGCCCATTCTAGCTGTTACAGTCATATCGAGAACCAGTTGAGACGGATCAAGGATGCGGGAGTTCCTCTGCTCTATGATTTTTCCGACGAGTGGACGGAAGAGGTGCTTCGAACGGTCTGCCCGGATATCTCGATTGCCTTTTTCTCCGGGAGGGATCTTCCGGAGAAGGCACTCGAGGGGTATCTCAGGTTGTGCGTGGAGGAATGCGGCTGTATGCTTGCGGTCACCACCATCGGCGGTCGGGGGGCCATCGTTTACAACGGAAGGAAGTTTTACAGGAAGCGGCCCTACAATTACGGCGGGGCCGTGGTGGACACGACCGGGGCGGGGGATTCCTGGATCACGGCTTTTGTCTGCACGTTTTTTGACAACAGAAAGTATCTGGAGCTGTTTGTCGGCAATTCGGAAGTGTCTTTCATGAGGGAAGAGGATTTTCATGATCTGGAGGACTGCCTGATCGAGCATTGCATGTGCCAGGGGAATGTTCTGGCCAGGAAGAATTGCATGGTGAAGGGGTCTTTTGGATACGGAGTGGCATTTGCGGAGCCGGAATGATGAGAGGGTGGTGAAAGTATGACAAACACGATTCTTAGGATGCAGGGGATTTCCAAGCAGTACGGCGGAATCCGGGCGCTGAGCGACGTTTCCATGGAGCTCAGGGAGGGGGAGGTCCTCTGTCTTTTGGGGGAGAACGGTGCCGGGAAGTCTACGCTCATGAAGATTTTGTCCGGCGTGGTTATTCCAAGTACCGGGGAGATTTTTTTGAATGACCAGAAGATCGACATCAAGAATCCGGAGGTCGCACATGGCTATGGCATTTCGACGGTTTACCAGGAACTGGTCCAATTTCCGGACATGACCATCATGGAGAACATTTATGTGGGCCGCTATCCGAAGAAACATGGCCTGGTGGACTTTGAGGAGCTTAGGAAGCGGACGCTTCGGCTCATGGACGAACTGGACATCCATTTTGAACCGACGGAGTATATTCGGAACCTGAGCGTGGCGCAGAGGCAGTTGGTCGAGATCATGAAGGCGATCTCCTATGATTCCAAGATCATTATTTTTGATGAGCCGACTTCTTCGCTGACCAACGAGGAGACGGAGATTTTGTTCCGGATTATCCGGGATCTTAAGAGCAAGCATATTTCTATGATCTATATTTCCCATCGGCTGACGGACATTTTTGCCATCGGAGACCGGGCGGCCGTCCTTCGGGACGGGAGAAATTCCGGTGAGGGCATGGTGAAGGATTTGAATGAAGATCAGATCATCGCCATGATGGTCGGCCGAAATCTGGAAAATCAGTTCCCGAAGAAGTCTGTCCCCATCGGGGAGGTGATCCTCAGGGCGGAGCACATTTCCAATGAAAAAGTGAAGGATGCGTCTTTTGAGCTTCGGCGGGGTGAGGTCCTGGGCTTCGGCGGCCTGGTGGGTTCCGGGAGGACAGAGCTTATGCGTGCCATCTTGGGCCTTGACAAGTGCACAGGGACGGTGATCAAGGACGGAAAGGAAATCCAGAACAAAAGTCCCCAGGACGCCATCCGGAATAAGTTTGCGCTGGTCCCGGAGGATCGGAAGGATCAAGGGCTCGTGCTGATTCGCACGCTTCTCCAGAATATCGAGATGAGTTCGCTAAGGACGGTGAGCCGTGGCGGGTTCTTGAATGCCAGGCTGGAGCGGGAATGTGCAGACAAGTATATGAGACAGCTCAACGTGAAGGCTCCTTCCTACAATGTGAACGCTGGGGACTTAAGCGGCGGGAACCAACAGAAGGTGGTCATTGCCAAGGGGCTTGCCACGGACCCGGATATTTTGATTTTGGACGAACCGACCCGGGGCATCGACGTGGGTTCCAAGGCGGAGATTTATGAGATTATGAATGACCTGGTGGAAAAAGGTGTTTCGATCATTATGATCTCCTCGGAACTCCCGGAGCTGATGAACATGAGCGACCGCATTGTCATCATGCGGGAGGGCCGCATTACCGGGATGGTGGATGCGGAGGAGATGGGGAATGTGACGGAAGAGCAGATCATGAGTTTTGCGACGAAGGAGATATGAGATGGGGACTAGTGAGAACAAAAAGGACAATCCAATCAAGCGGCTTTTGAATAACCCGAATTTCAGATCCTATTCGGGAATCATTCTGGTGATCGTCGTGGTCTGCGTTTTTATGAGTTTCAGAAGCGCTAACTTTATGACGCTCAACAACATCAAGAACATTTTGCGTCAGATCTCGGTGTACGGGATTTTAGCCTGCGGCATGGCCTTCGCCATGATGACGGGCGGCATCGACTTGACGGTGGGTTCCACGGCCGGTGTTTCCGGCGCTATCGTGGCTAAGTTCGTGACGGAGATGGGGATTCCGCTGGCGGCGGCTATCCTGATCGCCATCGTCGTGGGCGGCCTGATCGGGCTCATGGACGGGACGGTGATCGCCTACACCGGGATTCCGCCTTTTATCATGTCCCTGGGCGTCCAGATTATGCTCCGTGGCGTCTGTTACCTGATCACGGCGGGCAAACCCATCGGCAATCTGCCGGACAGCTTCCAGTTTTTGGGGCTGGGCAACATTCTGGGGGTTCCCACACCGATTTATTTCATGGTGATCACTTTTGTGATCGTGGCGGTCATTCTGGCGAAGACTTCTTTTGGACGTTCGGTGTATGCGGTCGGCGGCAATTATGAGGCGGCCCATCATTCCGGCATCAATGCGAAGCGGGTTTTAATGTACTCTTACATGATCAGTGGTCTCTGTGCGGCCCTGGCGGGAGTGATCCTTGCGGCCAGGAACGCGTCTGCACAGCCCACCGGTGGCAATACCTTCGAGACGGAGGCTATTGCGGCCTGTGCCATGGGCGGCGTATCCTTCAGCGGTGGGAAGGGGGCTGTTCCGGGCATTTTCTTCGGGGCCCTGCTCATGGGCATCATCAACAATGCCATGAATTTGATGTATATTGACTCTTATTGGCAGCAGGTGGTGAAGGGCATCATCATCGTGGGATCTGTCCTCTATTCGATTTATAACGGGAGGAAGAAGTAAGAGGACGGTGTTTTTTTTTTGAGTTTCATGGCGCTTACCGTGCCATGTGCTATAGCAACAGGTAGGTTACAGATACCAGGAATGTGTGTACGAAAAAAGGAGGATGTTTTATGAAAAAACGGTTTTTGGGTGTACTGACGGCGATGGCGATGACGGCTGCTCTGTTCGCGGGCTGTGGCGGCTCCGGCGACAAGGAGGCGGATGCCGGGACTAAGGCGCAGAGTGAGGAGACGAAAAGTGAGGCATCCCAGGCGGGGGCTGACGCTGTGACTGAAGCCGTCACGAAGGCGGACGAGGCGGGGGGTGACGGAGAGTATACCATCGCTATGATCACTTATTCGCTGGCGGAAGAATTCGGCGTGGACGTCATTGACGGGGCACAGGCGAAGGCGGACGAGTTGGGCGTGAACATGGTCTACATGGACCCTGCGGGCGATATGCAGAAGGATATTTCCATCATGGAGGATTTGATCAGCCAGGGGGTGGACGCTATCTGTATCGCCCCGGTGGACGCGGATGCCATTGAGCCCTATATCGACCAGGCGAGGGCGGCTGGAATCGTGATTGTCAACTGGGATATCGAGACGCAGGCGGAGGTAGATGCCAAGGTGCTGGACAACAATACCGGCGGCGGAGCCATGGATGCGGAGTATCTGGTGGAGAAGATGGGCAAGGAGGGGAAAGTCCTGATCGTGTCTGATCTGGAATCTGTGACGGCCACCTGGGAGAGGATCATCGGTTTCAAGGATAAGCTTCAGGAGATCGCTCCTGACGTGGAGATCGTGGAACAGCTTTCCAGCGGCACCCGGGACACTCACCGCACCACGGTGGAGAACATGCTCCAGGCCCACACGGATATTACCGGCATTTTTTGCCCGGACGGAGACCGCACTTTGGGCGCTTACGTGGCCTGTGAAGCCAATGAGCGCAAGGACGTTCTGATCGTCGGCTATGACGCCACTCCGGAGCAGAAGGAGATCATGAAGCAGGACGGCGCTGAGTGCAACATGATCGCTGTGGTTGATCTGCATCCGAAGACGTTAGGGTCGGTTTCTATGGAGACGGCTTACAAGATTTTGAAGGGTGAGACGGTGGAGGCAGTCTACCAGTCGGAGATTTCTCTGATGACGGCGGAGGCTGTGGCGGCCGGTACCTATGAATAAGAGCTCGGAGGCATAGCGGATGAAATTTTCTTTCCTGACGTATCAGTTTGCGAGATATCCTTTGGAGTATTGTTTTCGGATGGCGAGGGAATATGGCTTTGACGGCGTGGAGGTCTGGGGAGCCAGGCCCCACGCATATGCCTGGGACATGGATGAGGCGTCCGTTCGG
>CAJUOF010000072.1 GCA_910587905.1 uncultured Lachnospiraceae bacterium | reverse complement strand
GAAAGCCGGGAGCCGATACGCAGATCTATGAGAGCAGTACCTACCGGCAGGAATTTATTTATCTTGGGATGGCGGGGGAGGCTTTGCCGGAGGGAAGGTTTTTTCTGGAACAGAAAAATAAATTTTCTGTGGGAGAGACTGTCGAGATTGTGAAGCCGTCGGGGGAAAACCTGACTGCGGTCGTGGAGAGCATCTCGGATCTCGACGGGCGGGAGCAGGAGAGTGCACCCCATGCCAGACAGGAGCTTTCGGTAAAACTTTCCAGAAGGCCGGAGAAATATGATATACTGAGGAAAAAGGGTGTCTCTGTATAGGAAGGGGAAGGCGTGAACATACTATTTGGAGTGCTTGCACTGATGTCAATCGCATATTATGTGGGGATTGTTGTCTATACTGGGCTGAAAGCATCATTTTCTGTTTTCTGGCTGGCGCTTTCTTTGTTTTTTGCAGGGATGTGCTTGCTTTTTTCTCTGCGCAGGTTCCGGCTGTTTTTAAAAGGTCTTCCCATGTGGGTGAAAATTCCGATCCGGACCACCCTCGTTTTGGGGGCGTTTCTGTTTCTTCTGGTGGAAGGCTTGATTATCTATCATATGTTTGGACGGGCGGAGAAGGATTTGGATTATCTGGTGGTGTTGGGCGCCCAGGTACGGGGCGAACAGGTCTCAAAATCCCTGCGCTACCGGTTGGATACGGCGGTGGATTATCTGGAGGAGAACCCGGAGACCAGGGTGGTGGTCACTGGAGGCAAGGGCCCGGGCGAAGATGTGTCGGAAGCTGTCGCCATGCGCAATTACCTGGTGGAACAGGGCATTGAGCGGGAGCGGATCATTATGGAGCGCCATGCCGTCAATACGGAACAGAATCTGTCCTATAGCCGGTCGCTGATTGGGGACAGCACAAAGTCGGTGGGGATTGTCACCAGCAGCTTCCATGTGTTCCGGGCGGTCGGCTTGGCAGAGAAGGCAGGGTTTGAACGTGTGACAGGGATTGCGGCGCCTTCGGTGACCGGGCTTTTGCCTAATATGATGGTGCGGGAATTTTTTGCCGTACTCAAGGATCGATTTATGGGAAACATGTGAGGAAAGAATATTGTAAAAAAGGAGCGGCTTGGATATGATTTCTGAGGCATATGAGAAAATAGAAGAAAAGGAGCTTAAGGAGCTTCATGGAACAGGATGTTTGCTCCGCCATAAAAAGAGCGGCGCCAGACTGTTTCTTGTCTCCAATGAGGATGAGAACAAGGTCTTTACCATCGGTTTTCGAACTCCGGTGGAAAACAACACCGGCGTTCCTCATATCATGGAGCATTCTGTGCTCTGCGGCTCAGAGAAATTTCCGGCCAAGGATCCCTTTGTGGAGCTGGTCAAAGGGTCCTTAAACACCTTTCTCAATGCAATGACCTACTCGGACAAGACGGTCTATCCGGTGGCTAGCGTCAACGACAAAGATTTTCAGAATCTGATGGACGTGTATCTGGACGCGGTTTTTCATCCCAATATCTATAAAAACGAAAAAATTTTTATGCAGGAGGGCTGGCATTTTGAGCTTGAGAGGGAGGAGGGGCCTCTTACGATCAATGGCGTGGTCTACAATGAGATGAAAGGAGCATTTTCTTCCCCGGAAAGCCTCCTGGACCGGTATGCCAGACGGATGCTGTTTCCGGATACGCCTTACCGGTCGGAATCCGGAGGGGACCCGGAGGAGATTCCCTCCCTCTCCTATGAACAGTTCCTGGACTTTCATCGGACCTATTATCACCCATCCAACAGCTACATTTATCTGTATGGAAATATGGATATGGAGGAAAAGCTTGCCTTCCTGGACCGAGAATATCTGAGCCATTACGGACAGATGGCTGTGGATTCAGAAATTCCTTTTCAGAAGGCATTTCTGCAGGAAAAGGAATATGAACAGTTCTATCCGATCTCCGAGGAGGAGGATGAGGCGGGGAAGACTTATCTCTCTGTTCATATGGTGGTAGGGACCGATCTGAATCCGAGATTGTATGTGGCTTTCCAGATTTTGGAATACGTGCTTCTCACGGCTTCGGGGGCACCCTTAAAGCAGGCCCTGGTGGATGCGGGAATCGGAACAGATATTTACGGGGGCTACACTCCGGGAATTTTGCAGCCGCTCTTCTCGGTGGTGGCGAAGAATACCGATCGGGAAAAGAAAGACCGGTTTTTGAGAGTGGTTCGGGATACCCTGGAGCGGCTTTCTCTGGAGGGCATCGGAGAGCGGTCCCTTGAGGCCGGACTCAACTATTTTGAATTCAAATACCGGGAGGCGGATTTTGGCTCCTATCCCAAGGGGCTCATGTACGGGCTCCAGTGCTTTGACAGTTGGCTCTACGACGAAAAGAATCCGTTTATGCATCTGCAGTATGAGGAGGTGTTTGCCTGGCTCCGAAAAAAGCGGACGGAAGGCTTTTTTGAAAGCCTGATCAGAGAGTATCTTTTGGACAATCTTCATCAGGCGGTGGTTCTCCTCTCCCCCAAAAAGGGGATGGAACGGGAAAGGCAGGAGGCTCTTGCGAAAACGCTTGCCCAGACACTTGCCTCCATGAGCAGAGAAGAGAAGCAGGAGCTCATCCGAAAAACGAAGGATCTGGAGAACTATCAGCAGGAACCTTCTTCAAAGGAGGCCTTAGAAACGATTCCAACCCTCACGAGGGAGGATATCGGAAAGGAACCGCTTCCTCTGGGCGGTAAGGAGCAGAAGGTGGAAGCGGTTCCCATTCTGTATTCGGAGCTTGCCACCAATGGGATCGGCTACATGAAGCTGGCTTTTGATATCAGTGCCGTTTCCAGGGAGGATTGGCCCTATCTTGGCTTTTTGCGGTATGTGCTTGGGCTTTTAAACACGGAGAACTACAGCTATCAGGAGCTTTCCAACGAGATCAATGCATCGACGGGAGGTATTCAGACGTCTCTTGGCAGTTATCCGGTGATCGGTGAGGCGGGGAGCTTTCGTGCCGCTTTGGAGCTTTCCTCCAAAGCGTTTTACGGAAAGCAGGAGAAGGCCTTGGAATTCATAGGAGAAATTCTTCACGGTTCTGTTTTTGCCGATGAAAAGCGGATCTATGAGCTGGCGGCCAGAGCCAGGTCCAGAATCCGAGAGTGGATGGGAAGCTCCGGACATGCGGCGGCGATGCTTAGAGCCGGCTCCTACCATTCGCCGGTGTCAGTTCTGGGAGATGCCACGGCCGGCATGGAGTATTATGAGTTTTTGAGGGCTCTGGAGACGGACTTTGACCGGGAAAAGGAGAAGGTATTTGAGAAGCTCCGGACACTCGTCAATCTCATTTTTAGGAAAGAGAATCTTTTTGTCAGCTACACAGGGGAGGCAGAAGGGTATGAGAGCTTCAGACCTGCGTTTTTGAATCTCCTTGGAACGCTTAAGGCGGGGGGACAGACCAAGGCATTCCCTCTTGGGAAGTTCCGGCCAGAGCAGATTTCTCTTTCTAGAAAGAATGAGGGCTTTATGACTTCCTCCCAGGTTCAGTATGTGGCCAGGAGTGGGAATTTTTTGGAGGCCGGCTATCCTTACACAGGAGCCATGCGGATTCTCCAGATGGTTTTGAGCTATGATTATCTGTGGATCCAGGTGAGGGTCAAGGGCGGGGCCTACGGAGTCATGAGCGGTCTTGGCCGAAATGGGGACGGTTACTTTGTCTCCTACCGGGATCCGGAACTTGGGAAGACCAACCAGGTTTTCGAGAAGGTTCCGGAATACCTGGAGCAGTTTACGGCGAATGAGCGGGAGATGACCCGGTATATCATCGGAACTGTCAGCCATATGGATGCGCCGCTCACACCTAGGGCGAAAGGTGCCAGAAACGCCTCCATGTGTCTGTGCGGTGTGACAGAAGAGATGTTGAAAGAGGAGCGGAGGCAGGTATTGGAAGCGTCGCCGGAGGACATCCGGGCTCTGGCGGGCCCTGTCCGTGCCGTTCTCGCAGGGGAGAACCTCTGCGTCCTGGGGGGAGACGCAAAGATCGAGGCAGAGCGGGAGCTCTTTACGGAACTGAAACGACTTGTCTGAGTTTTCAGGGGAGGATTTGGATGGAAGAACAGAAGAAGTCAGGCTTTGCAGCCCTGATCGGGCGGCCAAACGTGGGAAAGTCCACCTTGATGAATCATTTGATTGGACAGAAGATCGCCATCACCTCGGACCGGCCCCAGACCACCAGGAATCGGATTCAGACGGTCTACACCGACGAGCGGGGGCAGATCGTGTTTCTGGACACTCCCGGTATCCACAAGGCGAAAAACAAGCTGGGAGAGTATATGGTGGCGGCTGCGGAGCGGACCCTGAAAGAGGTGGATGTGATCCTATGGCTGGTGGAGCCTTCCACCTATGTGGGAGCCGGGGAACAGCATATCCTGGAGATGTTAAAGCAGGTGAAGACTCCGGTGGTGCTTATCATCAACAAGGTGGACACGGTGGAAAAGGCACAGGTGCTCACCTATATTGCCGCCTATGAGAGGCTGTATCCCTTCGCGGAGATCATCCCGGTGTCGGCCCTTAAGGGGAAAAATCTGGAAACGGTGCTGGATGTTTTGATGAAATATCTGCCCTACGGACCTATGTACTATGACGAGGACACGGTGACGGACCAGCCCATGCGCCAGATCGCGGCGGAGATCATCCGGGAGAAGGCTCTCCGGTGCCTGAAGGAGGAGATCCCTCACGGCATTGCGGTGACGGTGGAGAAGATGACGGAGCGAAAGGACGGCCTGTTTGACATCGAGGCGGAGATCGTCTGCGAGAAGGATTCCCACAAGGGGATTATTATTGGGAAAGGCGGGGGAATGTTAAAAAAAATCGGCAGCGGTGCCCGCTATGACATCGAGAGAATGACGGAGAGCCGGGTGAATCTCAAGCTGTGGGTCAAAGTCAGGAAGGAATGGCGGGACAATGACCTGTACCTGAAAAATTACGGGTATCACAAGGACATGTGAGGGGGCGTTTTTATGCCGGGAAGACTGGCCGGAGATCTTGGGGACAATCTCATAGAGGTGACGGGCCTGGTACTTTCGGCAACGCCCGTCGGAGAATATGACAAGCGGGTGGTGATTTTAACCCGCGAGCGGGGAAAACTCCATGCGTTTGCAAAGGGGGCCAGGAGACCAAACAGCCCTTTGATTGGCGGGATTCGCCCGTTCTGCTTTGGAACTTTCACCCTCTATGAGGGAAGAAGCTCCTACACGGTGAAACAACTCTCGATCACCAATTCTTTTGATGAAGTCACCTCCAAAGTGGAATACGTATACCTCGGTTATTATTTTCTGGAATTTGCCGATTATTATTCCAGGGAGTTCGGGGATGAGTTTTCCACCTTGAAGCTTCTCTATCAGGCGCTTCGGGCCCTCTCGAAGGAGAGCCTGGACAATCGGCTGGTACGCCTGGTCTATGAACTGAGGATGATGGCCATGAACGGGGATTTTGACGGGGAATGTTTTCGGAACTTGAGCAGTACGGGAGCTTATGCCCTGGATTTTATCATCAACACTCCGGTGGAGCGGCTTTTTACCTTTGTCCTTTCTGAGAAGGCGCTGGCTGAGCTTTTGGAGGCGGAGGAGGAAAATAAGATCCGGTACATAAACAAGACTTTTAAATCGGAAGAAGTATTGAATAGCATAAATATAACATTTTCGTAATAAATTCTTATGTTTTCCGCGGAGAAAACATATTGAAAATATCCTCGAAACAAGGTACAATGATAAAAGTCTGTTATGAGGAGGAAGATTCATGAAGAAAAAAACAGCAGGTCTTATGATGGCGGCAGTCCTGGCATTGGCTGCTCTTGTTGGCTGCGGAGGGAAAGTGAAGTTTGAACCGACCGTCAGCAGTATATATGTGAAGAAGGACGGCACGGTCGTCAGTGCAGATATAGAGGATTTTGTTGGGAACAATTACAGCGAAGCCGAGCTTAAGACCTACGTGGAGGATGCAGTGAAGGAATACAACTCGGAGCACGGAGCGGAGGCGGAGGCTTATGTGGACGAGGAGGATAAAGAGGCTTCCCTTCCGATACAGATTACTTCTCTGACAGTGGAGGAGGGGGTGGCTTCCCTGCTTTTAGCATATGAAAAGTGCGGTGACTATCTGGAGTTCACCGGGACCTCGGGCACGGAGAACGGCGTGAGCAGGCTGGAGCTCTCTACAGTGGGGGAGACGAGCCTTTCGGGGAATTTCCAGAATGCCAAGGGAGAGGATGTAACGTTAGAGGGCGTGACGAAGAAGGAGAAAAACTCCGTGGTGATCATTGAAGGCGCCGTTACTATTCAGGTGGAAGGGAAAATTCAGTATGTGAGTGCAGGCGCCACGCTGATTGACAAATATACGGTGGCGACAAAAGCCGGTGATGTGACTTATATTGTGTTTAAATGAGTCCGGCGGTGTCCGGACGATCTTAACCGCAGGAGTTTCTGACGGCGGTGAACATAGAAATGGAGAGGATTTGAAACGTATGGAAAAGACAATGGAAAAAATTGTAGCTCTGGCGAAGTCCCGGGGGTTTGTGTATCCCGGCTCGGAGATTTACGGGGGCCTTGCCAACACCTGGGATTACGGGAACCTGGGCGTAGAGCTCAAGAACAACGTAAAAAAGGCATGGTGGCAGAAGTTCATCCAGGAAAATCCCTACAACGTGGGCGTGGACTGCGCCATCCTGATGAATTCCCAGACCTGGGTGGCTTCCGGTCATCTGGGCGGTTTCAGTGATCCGCTCATGGACTGCAAGAGCTGTAAGGAGCGCTTCCGTGCCGACAAGCTGATCGAGGATTACGCTGCGGAGAAGGGGATCACCCTGGAGGGCAGCGTGGACGCCTGGAGCCAGGAGATGATGATGGCCTATATCCGGGACCACGAGATCCCCTGCCCCAGCTGCGGCAAGCATGATTTTACGGACATCCGCCAGTTCAACCTGATGTTCAAGACCTTCCAGGGAGTGACGGAGGATGCGAAGAATACGGTGTACCTGCGGCCGGAGACGGCCCAGGGCATTTTTGTCAATTTCAAGAACGTGCAGCGGACTTCCAGAAAGAAGGTTCCCTTCGGCATCGGTCAGATCGGCAAGTCCTTCCGCAATGAGATCACACCCGGCAACTTTACCTTCCGCACCCGGGAATTCGAGCAGATGGAGCTGGAGTTCTTCTGCGTGCCGGACACGGATCTGGAATGGTTCGCCTACTGGAAGAAATTCTGCATCGACTGGTTGAAGTCTCTCGGCATGAAGGATGAGGAGATGCGGGCCAGGGATCACGAGAAGGAGGAGCTTTCCTTTTATTCCAAGGCGACCACGGACATTGAGTTCCTCTTCCCCTTTGGCTGGGGCGAGCTCTGGGGCATCGCCGACCGGACGGACTACGATCTGGGCAGGCACCAGGAGACCTCCGGCGAGGACATGGGCTATTTTGACGATGAGAAGAAGGAAAAGTACATTCCCTACGTGATCGAGCCCTCCCTGGGGGCAGATCGAGTGACCCTTGCATTTTTATGCAGCGCCTACGATGAGGAGACCCTGGAGGGCGGGGACGTCCGCACGGTGCTCCACTTCCACCCGGCGCTGGCACCCGTGAAGATCGGGGTGCTGCCCCTCTCCAAGAAGTTAAACGACGGGGCCTCGAAGGTGTTCGAGAAGCTCTGCAAGAAATACAACTGCGAGTTTGATGACAGGGGAAATATCGGCAAGCGCTACCGGAGACAGGACGAGATCGGTACGCCCTTCTGCGTGACTTATGATTTTGATTCCGAAAACGACGGGGCGGTGACGGTTCGTGACCGGGACACCATGGACCAGGTGCGGGTGCCCATTGCGGAGCTGGATGCCTATTTTGCGGATAAGTTTGAGTTTTAATTTGCTTTTTCGCAGCTTCCGAAGTGGACGGCCGGAAGAAGTTTGGATGATTTTCCGGGAAAGAGACATGCCGTGACAGAACATGGTTTCGGCATGCCCGTCCCGGTCTGTTTTATATTTTATAAGAGAAATATCAGGAGTACATTTTCGGCGCAAAAGCGGAGGCCGTGTAGTTGTGTCCACGCCTATGCACCGGAGTGTATATAAATGCAAAACGCAATGGATGCGGAATATGCAAAAGGAGAGGAGAAACATTATGAAGAAATTTGCAGCAGTTCTTCTGGCAGGGGCCATGATCTGTTCTTTGGCGGCCTGCGGAGGAGACAAGAAGGAAACAGAGGCGCCGGAGACAAAGGCCACCGAGGCGGCGAAGGAGGATACCGAGGCTCCCGAGACGGATGCGAAGGCTGAGGATACCACGGCGGCCGGAACGGAAAGTGCGGAGACCAAGGCCGAGGGCGAGAGCGGCGGAAAGCTCATCATGGCGACGGAAGCCGGATTTGCCCCCTATGAGTACACCGAGGACGGTTCCACCGTGATCGGCGTGGACGTGGACATCGCCAACGAGATCGCCAAGGCCATGGGAAAGGAACTGGAGATCCAGAACATGGACTTTGACAGCGCACTTCTGGCCGTACAGCAGGGCAAGGCGGATTTTGCCGCCGCCGGGATCTCTGTGGACCCGGACCGGGAAAAGGTGATGGATTTTTCTGTCGAGTATGCCACCTCCAGGCAGGTGGTTGTCGTCAATAAGGAGGCGAAGCGGGTGGATTCCGTGGACGCCCTGACGGCAGAGACGGTGGTAGGCGTGCAGGGCGGGACGGTCGCCGATTTCTACTGCCAGGACGACCTTGGGACAAAGGACCTCAAACAGTACAAAAAATTCATGGAAGCGGCCATGGACCTGAAAAACGACCGGATCGACTGTGTGATCATGGATGCCCTTCCCGCCGAGGAGATGGTGAAGGCCAACGACGATTTGGAGATCCTGGAGGGCG
>CAJUOF010000071.1 GCA_910587905.1 uncultured Lachnospiraceae bacterium | reverse complement strand
TTGGAAGGGCGCTTTTGGTGGTCTCAATGATCACTCCCCGAAGCTCCTGGGATAAAAGATCCCTGAGAACCTCCGCCTCCCGCCAGAGCCAGTTTCCCGTAAAGGCGATCTGCACCTGGAATCCCGCCCCGGACAGCGTGCTCTCGATTCCCCGGATGATCCCCGGAAAAATATAATTGTCCACGTAGGTGGTGACCACGGCAATGCGTTTGCTTCTCTGCTCTTCTTCCGCCTCCCGGTCCACCACGAAAGTCCCGCTTCCCTGGCGGCTGCGAAGAATTCCCGCTTCCTCCAGCACCTCCAGAGCCTTCCGCACCGTCTGACGGCTCACCTGAAACTGCTCCTGGAGTTTCTGCTCTGAGGGAAGCTTTCCCCCGGGTTTGAACGCCCCCTCTTCGATGCTCTTCTGAATCCAATCTGCCAATACCTGATACTTTGCCATCACTTCGTCTCTTTCCTGTTCTTCGATCTCGTTTTATTCCGTCTGTCTCTATTGTAATATCATTTCATACGAGATACAAGAAGAATTTGTATTGTTTTATCACCTTCCCGCTTTTGGATTTGTACCATCCATGGTCTACTTGTATGTTTTTCCTTGTTTCTAGTTTTAGTTATACATGATTCTGCACAGCATGTCAATACTTATTCTTTTATTTATATTGTTTAATTTTTATTTATAACAATATAATTAATTTATTTGTATTTAATATTCAACATGATAAGTCAAAAAATCACGTGGGAGAAGATTTGTTTCCTTATTCCCTTGCGGGGGAGGATTCAAATCGAAAACAACAGAAAGAGGATTGGAAACCTATTATTTCGGGGCTAATCTTCTGCGGCACATCCTTCCCCGAAATGATAAGCAGAAATTAGTAACCGTGGAGGTCGCTCCGCCGGACGGCAACGCTTCAGATGGTTCTCCACCCCCAGACGGGCAACATACCAGTATGCCTTTCCGTCCAGCTTATGGTATTGATTTCCCCAAAACTTCACCCTCCGCTTTCCCCGATTTGAATATGATTTTATCCCTCACAGGACAAGATTCACCACCAGCCCCGTCATAAGGGAAAATACCATTACAAACAGCAAATACAACGCAAACCGTTCTACCCCAAGCACAATCTTTACCGCCCCCAGATTGGTGATTTTCGTAGACGGACCCGTCAACATAAAGGAGGCCGCACTGCCCACGCTCATTCCATCCCACAGCCATTGCTGCAGCAAAGGTATAGTCCCCCCGCCGCAGGCATAGAGAGGCACCCCGATCGTTGCCGCCATCAGCACGCCCAACGCCTCGTTGCCGCCGAACAGGGCAACCATAGCCTCCGCCGGGACATACCTCTGAAACAGCGCCGAAAGCGCAATGCCGATGAGGAAATACAGGCCGGTAGCTTTCACATTCCTCCAAAGGTTTTTGAGATACCGAAACAGAAGGTTAGGGGCAGTATCCCGGCTTTTCGGCTCGTCAAACCCAGAAAAATTGAAAAAGGGAACATTCCTGTAAAAAATGGTAAGATTTTTAATATCCTTATTTTTCTATGTCTTTCCCTCCTAGTCAAGAACGGCCAACCGGTATGCCCTGTTTCCAAGCCCGATGGCTTCCGCATTTTCCAGCGTATGCAGGCCGTTCCTGCTTTCCACGCGGCCCACAAAGGATTCATTATCCGCAGATACCCATATAAGATCGATGCATGCCTGATCCAACGCCACCGGATCGGCGGAAGCGAGAATCCCGATATCATGCATGTCCGGTTCCGAAGGGCTGCCGTTACAGTCACAGTCCACGGAAAGCCGGTTCATGACATTGATATATACAATCTGTTCGCCGCCTCCAAGGTAATCCGATACCGACTTCCCCGCGTCTCCCATGGCTTCCAGGAAAGCGTCCTGCTCCCCGCCCCACGCGCTGGTCCTGCTGGTGCCGCCGCTGTGGATCCAGGCCTTGCCCTCGCCGGAGCCCAGACCGATGGAAATATTCTTGATTGCCCTGCCGAATCCTGCCATGGCGTGCCCCTTAAAATGCGAAAGGACCAGATAAGAGTCATAATCCGCAAACGCCGCGCCCACATAATTTTCCGAAAGCCTGGCCCCTCCTTCCACCGGCAGTGTCGTGGAACCGTCCTCGTCCTGGATCTTCACATCCGCAATCGCCGTGAACCCGTGATCCTCAGCAACCTGATAATGCATGGCGGCAGAAGCCCTGGAGCCGCCATAGGCAGTATTGCACTCCACAATCGTACCCTCTACCATCTGCACCAGATCCGCGATCAATTCCGGCCGCAGGTAATTGGAGGCTGGCGGTTCACCCGTGGACAGCTTTACCGCCACGGTTCCAGTGGGCGACCACTGCAAAGCTTCATACGCCCGTACCATGGCTTCCGGCGTAATATCCGAAATAAAATATGCCTCTGGTGCGTCATCCGATTCCGTATAATGTTCCAGAGATGACAATTCTATCGTGGCTTTGCTGTTCGCAGAAAGAGAAGCCGCTGTTGTTTCCCCTGCTGTTTCTCCTGTTGTATCGGAGATTTCAGGCATGGGGGCAGAGGAACCCTCTGAAGGCGCGGCGCCGGAAGGTTCCGCTTTTTTCTCAACCACATCCTGTGAACTTTGCGGATTACGGCCACCGCCGTTTGCACAGGCTGATAATAATAGAACGCCAATCAATAACAGGGGGATCATTTTTGAACTTCTTTTCCTCTTACTCGCCGGGCACATCTTCCTCTTGTGCATTTTCAGTATTGTCCGCCGGTTCTGCGGCGGTTTCCTCATCCGCCGATACACGGTCAGTATTGCCTTCCCCATTCGGCAATATGCCGCCTGTATTTCTTTCGCCGCCCAGCGAACAGCCACACAGACCCGCCATAAGCAAAGCTATCAGAAAAACCTTTATCTGTTTACGCATATTGATTTCCCCTTCCGTATTTTTCAGACTGCGCCAGGAAATAATCCAGGCAGTCGATATAGCTGCAGCTTTTGTGGATTTTACCGCCAATCTCATCCAGAAAAACCATCCAGGTGTTCATTTCCATTTTACAAGCGGGGACACTTCGGACCTGACTGACCGTCTCGATAAAGGCCTGTTTGATTTCTGTATATTCTACGGGGAGGTTGACCAGTCAAAATATGAACAGATTGAATAACATTTGATTGAGGATTTATCATTGTCTTAAAAAGGCAGGTTATCACTCTCAAATCCTATCGTTAAAATTTGCACCCAAACTCACGTTTGGGTGCATTGTATCAAACTGTGATATGCAAGCCAGATGGGATATCTTTTATTTTGATAATAATTTCTTTATTTCCGTATAAATAATCTCGTAAGTGGACATGTACACATGGTTCACGCCCGCCTGGTGATCTCCTTAAAATTCAAGGTCTTGTACAGCTTTGCACAGGCCGTTATGATTTATTTTCCCATTCTCTGGCGCAGGACCTCGTAGGCCAGCACTCCGGCCGCCACCGACGCATTGAGGGAGTCGACGTCCCCCTTCATGGGAATCGCCGCAGCCATATCGCACCGTTCCTTCACCAGGCGGCTCACGCCCTCCCCCTCGTTTCCTATGATCACGCCGAGGGGGCCCGTCAAATCCAGGTCGTACATGAGGGTCCCGCCCATGTCGGCGCAGACGAACCACATGCCTTTCTTTTTCAGCTCTTCCATCACCGCCGTCAGGTTCGTCACCTTCGCCACCGGCGTATAATTCAGGGCCCCGGCCGAAGCCCTGGCTACCACGGCGGTAAGCCCCGCCGCCCGCCGTTTCGGAATGATCACCCCGTGGGCCCCGGCCTGGTTGGCCGTCCGTATGATCGCCCCCAGATTGTGAGGATCCTCAATTCCGTCAAGCAGAAATAAAAAAGGCGGTTCTCCCTTCTTTCCCGCCAGGGTCAGCATGTCCTCCACCGAGGCGTACTCGTAGGCCGCCGCATAGGCGACGACCCCTTGGTGCTTTCCGGTCTCCGAAAGCTGGTCCAGCCGGATTTTAGGCACGTATTGAATCAGCGTGTCCTGTTTTCTGGCCATCCTGGCGATGCTTGACACCGGCCCGTCCTGACAGCCCTTCAAAAGAAACAGCCGGTCAATGGTTTTTCCCGAACGAAAGGCCTCCAGCACTGCGTTGCGCCCCTCGATCACCGATTCCTCATATCTCATAACACATCCTCCGCAGAAACGGTTTGTCCAACCTCTGCCTGCGTTTCTTTTGCCTGCGTTTGTTCTTCCTGTTCCTCAGCCGGCTCCCGAGACGCCGTTCCCGCTCCGTCTCTCCCGTAAAATTCCAGACAAAGCTCTAAAAGCTCCGTCATCCGCTCATTCTGTCCCGTCAGGTAAAGATAGCCAAACAAAGCCTCCAGCCCCGTGGCATGGCGGTATTCCGACATGGTCGCATGTTTCGCCCTGCTTGGTGCCTGGGCATTCCTTCCCCGTCTGTAAACGCTCTTTTCCTCCTCGGAAAGCGCTTCCAGGATCCCGCAGATCATCTGCGACTGAGCTTTCGCCTGCACCAGGCCGCTGCATTCCTCATGCAGCTTCCCGGGGGCCGTGTTCCCCCGCCCCGCCACAATGGTGCGGATGTAAAGGCTGAACACGGCGTCCCCGATAAAGGCCAGCGTCAGAGGGGAATAGGTGCGGATATCCTTCCCGCAAAAAAATTTCTCTCTCTGGTCCAGAAGTCTGTCCACGCACTCTCTTACGCTCTCGTCCATTTGACCCCTTCTCTGGTGTCTTTCAGGAGAATCCCCTTTGCCGCCAGCGTATCCCGAATCTCATCCGCCCTGGCAAAATTCTTATCCTTCCTCGCCTGCTGCCGTTCCTCGATCAACGCCTCGATATCTGCGTCCAGAAGTTCCTCTTTCTTCTCCGTAATGATTCCCAGAACATCGCAAAGCCTCTCCACCGTGGTCTTCACAGACTCTACGAGGGCTTTGCTGCTCTTCTCATCCACAGATGTATTGGCTAACTTCACCAGCTCGAACACCGCAGAAATGGCATCCGCCGTATTAAAATCATCCTCCATGGCCGCCTCGTATTTTGCCACCAGCTCCTTCACCTGACTTTGGACACCGAGTTCTTCCTCTGTCATTTCCTTGTCCGCCACAGAGGGGAGAAGCTCACCAAGCCGCTCCACCGCCGTCAAAATCCGAACCAGCCCGTTTTTGGAGGCCTCCATCAGCTCCGCACTGAAATTGAGAGGGCTCCTGTAATGGGCGCTCAACATAAAGAACCTGAGCACCTGCAGGTCGTATTTCTCGCTAATCTCCCGGACCGTGAAGAAATTGCCCAGGGATTTGGACATCTTCCTGTTATCAATGTTCAAGAACGCATTATGCATCCAATATTTTGCAAACTCCTTGCCATTGGCCGCCTCGCTCTGGGCGATCTCATTCTCATGGTGGGGAAAGATCAGGTCCTCGCCGCCCGCATGAATGTCGATCTCGTCCCCCAGGTAATGCTTGGCCATCACGGAGCATTCAATATGCCAGCCGGGACGGCCGTCGCACCAGGGCGACTCCCAGTAGGGCTCCCCGTCCTTCTTCGGCTTCCAAAGCACGAAGTCCAGCTCGTCCTCCTTCTCCCCCACCACCTTGATCTCCCGGTGGCCCGCCTGCAGGTCCTCCAGGTTTTTGTGGGAGAGCTTCCCGTAATCCTTGAATTTCCTGGTACGGTAATAGACGGTTCCGTCCTCCGCCTTATAGGCATAGCCCTTCTCAATCAGCGTCTCGATCATCTTGAGCATGCCATGGATCTCCTCCGTCGCCAGCGGATGGGTGGTGGCCGGCTTCACGTTCATCCCCTCCATGTCCTTTTTGCACTCGGCGATGTAACGCTCGGAGATCACGGAAGCGTCCACGCCCTCCTCGATGGCCTTATTGATAATTTTGTCGTCCACGTCGGTAAAGTTGGAAACGTAGTTCACGTCATAGCCCTTGTACTCGAAATACCGCCTCACCGTGTCGAAGACGATCATGGGCCTGGCGTTTCCGATATGGATAAAATTGTAAACCGTGGGGCCGCAGACGTACATCCGCACCTTCCCCGGCTCCAAAGGGACAAATTCTTCTTTCCTTCTGGAAAGCGTATTAAAAACCTTCATATCTTCCTCCTGCTCTTTCATGTAAAACCTTGCGGTCATATCGGTAAAAGGGCTTCGTCTCCCAAGAGACGAAGCCCTGGCTCTGCGGTTCTACTCTTTCTCTCAGTCTATGCAGTTTTCCTTGTTTTGTCAAGCCTGTTTTCCGACTTCCGGCAATTTTCCCTCCGAAATTTCCTCCAAAAGTGCCACTGCCTGGGCAGAAATCCCCTCACCGCTCCCAGTAAATCCAAGTCCCTCCTCGGTGGTTGCCTTGACATTTACCTGAGATACCTCGATACCAAGTGCCTCCGCAATATTTTTTCGCATCGTCTCCCGGTACGGGGAGAGCTTCGGTCTCTGGGCAATTACCGTCACGTCCAGATTCCCCACCACATATTGCCGCTCTGCAAGAAACTTTCCCACCTGCTCCAAAAGCTTCAGACTGGAAATCCCAAGGTAGGCATCGTCCGTATCCGGGAAATGTTGTCCGATATCCCCCAAGGCTGCCGCCCCCAAAAGTGCGTCCATCACCGCATGAAGCAGCACATCCGCATCTGAATGACCGAGAAGCCCCTTCTCATACGGAACCTCCACTCCTCCCAAAATCAGCGCCCGCCCCTCCACCAGGCGATGGACGTCATATCCCATTCCGATCCTCATAACCTTCTGTACTCCCTTCCGCCGCCTGTTTTTTTCATTATAGCAAACACCTTCCCCTTTCGGCAACCCTTTTCCTCTACCCTATTTCTCATGAGGGCTTTACACTCTCTGTCATTTGCCGAAATCGTTCCAGATCCTCCCTCGTCGTGATCTTAAAATTCCGCTCATATCCTGAAATCATCACCACATCCAGTCCGGCTAATATTGCCGGTTCTGTCGACCCATTGACTTTCAAAATTTCTTCCGGCAAAAGCCTCTCATTGGCCTTTAAATACGGTCCAAGCCGAAATACTTCCGGTGCCTGGCCGGCAAAGATCCGTTCCCGTTTCAGAAGGGATACTGTTTTTCCATCCTCGCTATAATAAAGCGTATCCTTCATCGGCAACACCGGAAGAACTCCGTCATGCCCCTCCGCCGCCTTCAGACACTCTTCAATCTGTCTGTGAGAAAGCAGGGGCCTGGCCGCGTCATGGATCAGGACAAACGCCTCATCAGAGGCGTAACGGCGAATATCCCTCAGACCATTTAAAATAGAAATCTGGCGGTTCTCCCCAGGAAGAGAAAATCCCCGAAATTTTTCATTCAGCCTTCCCAGCCAGCCCGTGATACGATTATGCCAAATGGCATCTGCCACAATCTGGACAGCATCAATCTTTTCACTGGAAAAAATTGTCTCCAAAGAATAAAGGAGAACCGGACGTCCGGACACCGAAAGATACTGTTTCGGCAGTTCCAATCCCACCCTGCTCCCCATTCCGCCGGACAAAACCAAAGCAATCTTCACCGCTCTGCCCCCTCTCCACCATCAATTCCCCTTTCAAAACCGCAGCTCGCGAATATCTTTCAGCAATTCTCCATATGGCTTCCCCTTGCCAAAAAGAAGAGTGGTCCCCAGCACAAATCCCCGCACGCCTTTTGGGGCAAATTCCTGAATTTTATCAGCGCTGCAGGCTCCATCCCAATAAATCTCAAAATCCATATCTTCCTTGAGTGCCAACAGCCTGGTAATTTTTTTCCAACATATGGCAGATACATCTGTCCTGCATTCCCCGGATTCACCGACATAACCATAACTTTTTTCACGATTCGCAGCATTTCCATGACCGTCTCCACCGATGTACCCGGGTTGACCGCAATCCCCGGAATCATTCCCGCGTCGATGATTCTCTGCAGCGTCGTGGACGGATGATATTCCGCCTCCGGATGAATATATACCGTGTCCCCCGGCCGAAGATGTTCCAAAAACAAACCAATTCGGTTGTTGGGATGCTCAATCATCAGATGAACATCTAACGGCACTTTTGCCGCCTGCGCAATGTACCGCATATCATTGAGAGACATGGCAAAATTGGGAACAAACCGTCCGTCCATAAGATCAATATGAAAAGAATCGATGCCTCCCGCTTCCAGATCCCTCACTTCCCTCTCCAGATTACCGTAATTTGCGCACATCATGGAGGCCATAAGGTCAAAATTCATAGAAACTTTCCCCCGTCATATCCTTTCTTTTTCTCGCTTCTGATCATTTTCATCGTTCTCTCACTACCGTCGGCATCTGAAACTGATCTCTGTCCAAATTCACCGCAATTGCCATAGCAAGCCCGGAGGGCTTTCGGTCATTGACAAGGATCCGTTCCCCCACCGGCATCTGAAACAAAATTTCATCAAACCGAATTTGGTGCGCCGCCAGAAAATCCACCGTCGCCTGCCGATCCTGCTCCCTTCTGGACGTAAGTATAATGATTTTATCCTCTTCCGGAATTCTGTCCAGATATTCTTTTGCCCCTTCAAGCAGCGTGTCTGTTCCGTCCAGTTTGTATCCGTTATGCTTTAAAATTGTCCCATCCAGATCAAGAATCCAGGATTTCGGCAGCGTCGATAAAATCAGCTTCTCCTCAATTTCATTTCTTTTCATTTACCGTTCCTCCTTTACAACAAAATTTTCCCATCCCTCCAGGGCATACATATCAATGGCCTTCCACTTGGTATCGCAGTAGTGATAGTCCGGATAAAACGCGGTCTTCCTGCACTTTGCATATCTTAACACATCGCACAATCCGCTCCGAAGTCCCACAAAGGTCCCCGCCCACTCTGCCGCCGACTGCAGCTCCGCAATCGCGGGGCTGATTCCCATCGTACCCGCTAAAGGCTTTTCCTCTCCAATCACATTGGTAAGACACTGATAACCCTTTCGTTTGAAGTCCTGCACAATCCCTGTCCAGAAAGTTTCGGAAAGCATTGTCACCGATTTCGCATAAGGAGAAAAAATAACCGCCCGCCCTCTGCTGATCTTCTGCAGATCCGGAAATATCCGCAGCCGCTCTGCCTTTGGCTTTACGGGCACTGTATCTGCCGGAAGCCCAAATATCCCTACACGGTAAATCTGTTCCAGAGGAATGCATTTGATATACAAAGCCCTATGTAAATCGATCACATAAGGCCGGTCCTGATGGGCAATAAAAAAATCATCCTGTCCTGTATAAAGACAGGCCTGCAGCAGTTCATCCATATCTTTCTGAGAGAAGCTTTCCACATAAGAACCCTCCGGACAAAACAGGGCCGCCGTCTGGGCGCAGGCCGTTCCGACGACTCCAACCACACAGGTCTTCACATTTCTTTGTTCTAAAAAATACGGAAGGTACGACATGGCAAGAAAGACATCCCCCAACGCGGAAAATGGACACAATACTTTATAACATCCCGGATATTTTTCCTCCAGCATCTCTTTCACGGCCAATCCCCGCTTCATGCGGGCATACTTTTGTCTGAAGGTATCCTCCGACAGGGAATATTCCGCAAAGCTGTTGTAATCCACCAGTTTCCACACATTTCCCAGATAGCCCAGCTTTTCCAACTGTCCCTTCATTGCCGCGTAAGCCCTTGCCGCAACGCATACCGCCGTATCTTCCGCAGACTCTTCCAGGATTCGTTCCGGCGGTACAACAGGAATTTCAAGGTAAGCACTCCCATACTTTGCCGAATTGTTATCCAGGATCGCTCGAACCGGCAGCCCTCTCTCCAGCAGCAGGTTTGCCAGTTCCTCCGTGGCATTGCAA
Source organism: uncultured Lachnospiraceae bacterium (assembly GCA_910587905.1). Taxonomy (GTDB): domain Bacteria; phylum Bacillota; class Clostridia; order Lachnospirales; family Lachnospiraceae; genus Lientehia. Next base: position 6,443 of record CAJUOF010000071.1, on the reverse strand, counting down.
TGGCCAAACAAATATATAATTTTACCTTGAATCTCCCCCGCATCGGCCAATCTGTTCAGATTGGATACCATTTCTTCATAATGCTTCCTGTCCATCTTGTGAAGCCAGCTCCTCTACCTCTGCAGTACCATAAGGGCCTCTTCCGCCGTCAAAATATCCTCCGACACATAATGTTCCAGACTTCCATACCAACTCTTTTTTTCCAGGAAATGAATTCGGTCCGAACACTCATACAGATAATACAGTTTTTCCATTTTGCAATACTCTTCCGCTGAAATCATCCGAAGCTCAATCCCCTGTCTCGATACGGTTTCTCTTTCCGCTCCTCTCGCAAGCAGCAAGATCCGTTTTCCCTCCTGCCCCAATGGTATCCGGGAAAAATAATCTTCCCCCGCGGCCTCGTCTCCAACAAAAAACAGTTCCTCGTATTCTGCCAGGAGCATTTCCAGCCGTTTTAAACTTTCCATGCAACCACCCGTATGATTTCAGGATCATCCCCATTCAGCGGAGCGAATCCCTTATTTTCTTCCGCATATTTTATGGAAAAGCCAACCTGGAGCAACCGAACAAGCAGATCATCCAGCTTGAGAAACCGCCGGTAATGAGAATCATATCGGTAAGCATCTTCTGCCACCTTCTCGCCTTTTCCGTACAATTCATCGTGGATGCTTCTCGCTTCTATGCAAAACAGTCCGTCGTTATTTAACGATCGAAATACATTCCTGTAAAGCATCCGCTCCTGCTCCAGGCTGATCGCATGAATCGAAAACCGGCTGTAACACAGATCATAGCTTCTTGAATAAATCGTTTCAGAATCAACAAAATCCGTACATAGAAACTTATATTCCAGGTAGCCGAGCCTGAGCTTTTCAATTGCAATAGCCGATGTATCCGTCCCCGTGACATCCAATCCATGTTTCGAAAAATAAAGGGAATCCCTCCCATTGCCGCAGCCGCATTCCAGTACTGTTTTCCTTTTTCCCACCCATTTATGGTAAACATACTCGGCAAACCGTGTAGGTTCCCTAATCTCCAAATGTGGAGAGCGATAGAATTCGTCCCAGTATTCTCGCTCCTCGTTAAACTCCTTTTCCATGTTCAGCTATCCTCCTGTAAGACGGAAATCCATGAACCCTCTGTTCTTCCAAAGGCGGAACTTTCCTGTAATCTCCGTAGATATCCGTCAGATATCGGTCATAATTTCCCGGCGCAGGATAACGGCCGCCCTCAAAAGGCAATTGGCATACAGGTTCAAACACGTTCTTTTCCAGTATCCATGGTTTTGCCGGTATCGTCGTCAGGACTCCAACCTGATCTGCATGCTCATATCCATTCTTATATTTTTCATGAAGGATTTCAGCCCTTGGATCTTTCGGCGTATTTGTGACAATGTCCCTCGAGAGATAATACCAGTACCATTTCACATCCAACAGCGTATGATATCGCCATTGTTCTTCAAAAGTTACTCCCCTTTCAAATCCGGATAAAGGGAAGATATCAATATAAGCCGCCTGCATCCAGGTGGTAGGACACTCCAGATGATGCAAATAAGTATCATGATCCACAAATTTGGCAAATGGGAAAAAATATTCATCGTCCACCGTATAATCTAAGACTCCATACCTGCCTTCTCTCTGATAATTCTCCACGAGTTCCTGATAGTCCTCTATCGGCATTAAAATATCAATATCATCATCCCACGGAATAAACCCCCGATGTCTTACTGCACCGATCAAAGTGCCGTATGCCAAATAATATCTCAGCCCCTTCGCATCACAATACTTTTTGAATGTTTTAGCAAAGACAGCAAAACAGCTTTATGTTCTTCTGAGGACATCCTTTTTTTGTCCGGAGTCATGGAATGCAGACGGTTACACGCCCCGTTCCAGAGATCTGCTTCCACGGGAAGCTCTATCATTTTCTCAACATCCGCTCCCATGGAGAGCAGTTGTTCTTTCATCTCTCCGGAGCGGTAGGAAGACATAAAAAAGAGAACCTTGTCAACTGCACCTGTATAATTGTAAATATGATCTGGTAAATCTATCTTTAAATCTGGAAATATCGTTCCCGCTATAAGTTTGTCCACACGTTCTTTCTCTATATCGATATATCCATACCTAAACGGCATACACCAGTTCCTCTTGACCGTCCGCCCTTTCTTTTGCAAATCATTGTCCAACACAACCGTGATAAAGTATCCGTCTGCCGCCAAGTAGTCATAAATAAGCGGAAGCATATGACATTCTCCAAACCACATGATCTGCTCAAAAGATCTTTCCTTGATCGTTTTATGGATTTTCTGCATAACACCTTTATAATAGTTTACGGAAATAATCGCAGACATAGTTCTCCTCTTTGTAATCATCAAACTCGTCTTTAGTCAAAGCTTTCTATCTGATCCAGATAATGCTCCAAGGTATAGTATCGTTCCTCCCCGATGGGATAACGGCTCTTCACCGCATCGTCTAAAATTTCTTTCGTCAACCTCTTCCTATCAGTTTCCTTCAACAGAAGGGCCTGTCCGACTCTGAATCTGTCTGACCGGTTCAGGAAAATACAATTTGCATATTTACATGGCAGAAAAACCAATTCATCTCCATAACATACCGTTCTCCTAAAACTTGGCATCTTCACGGTATTTTCTTCCAAAGCTTCCGAATTCGTAAACGGAACTTCCACCACACTGTCACTCCCAATTCGGTAAAAGGTACCCCCGGAATAGGGAATGCCGATGACACAGTCTCCCCATGGAACCAATCCGTTTAATACCCTGCTTTTATCTGGCTTCTGTTTCAGAGGGATTTCCCGTATTTCGTTGAGAGCTTCATCCAACACATAAAGTTTTCCACCGTATTCCGGATAAAGCCAGAGATGACGATCTATAACCTCTACTCCATACAGCATGGCATCTCGAATTCTTTTTTCCGTAATCTCGCGTTTATCTAAATCGATATCTATTAAATATTCCGTCCGATATAGGGGGGCATAGATATGGCTTCCCAGCTTTACCGAACGCCAAATGAGATTGGAAAATTTCGATTTACAGTCCGCACTCACCTTGATTTCAAAATCTGCTCTCTTTATTTTCAGTCCGTCCGGATCCAAAAACAGGATCCCCGCGTCCAAATTACCAGGCAAAAGAAGCATTCTGTCGGCATCCCGGTACGCCTCACTGATTTTGCACACACGATCCGGGGGGCAAAAGGCAGATATGTCTAAGCTTTCGATTTCCAGAGATTCCCTATTTACAATATGGATGTACCTTCCCTGATCCGGGAAAAAAAACAATTTGTCCCGATAGGGTAAGATTGCCCGGTGTAAATACAATTGTCCTTCCCTTTCCTCCGGAAAATATTTTATAAACTGCGTTTTTTCATTTTTAAAATCATATTGCAGCAATCCATTATAAAGCAGATTGGAAAACCACAGGAGTGAGCCGTCCAAATATATCGGTCCCATTGCAAATCGATCAGCCACAGCTTCCATAGCTTATCTTTCCTCCCTGATTAAAATTGAAAATGATCCGGATCTGCCCCCATCCGATTTCCCGTATCCAAAGCATCAATCCGCTTCATATCTGCTGCTTCCAACTCAAACTGAAAAACATCCAAATTCTCCTTCAGCCTTCTTTCATTGGAAGACCGAGGAATCGTCGCTACATTCCGTTGTAAATGCCATCTTAAGATAATCTGAGCTACGGTTTTATGGTATTTCTCCGCAATCTCTTTCAGGACTTGATCTTCTTTTAAATTGCTGAGGGAACCGCCGAGAGGACACCATGCCTGTACCCCGATCTTCTTCTCTTTACAGTAGGATATAATCTCATCGTTGTGAAAATAGGGATGCGACTCAATCTGGTTCAGCACCGGAACAATCCCTGTACTCCCGGCTAGTTCCTCGAAATGGTGTCTGTTAAAATTACAGACTCCAATCGCTCTGGCTTTTCCGCTCTCCTGTAATTTTGCCATCTCTTCCCACGCCTTCTCAAACCCTTTCGCAGGCCAGTGGATCAGATAAAGATCCACATAATCCATACTCAGGTTTTGGAGGCTTCGCTCCAAGGCCTCCTTCACATGTCCGGAGCGGACATCCTCCGTCCACAGCTTGGTTGTAACAAGAATATCTTCTCTGTCAATCCCGCTTTCCTTTACTGCACTCCCGACCTCTGTCTCATTCTGATACTGCCAGGCAGTGTCAAGCAGCCGGTATCCCGCCCATAAACCCTTTTTTATGGATTCGGCTTTTAAGTCAAACGTTCCCAATCCGACTTTCGGCAATCGCATCCCATTTTTTAACTTCACATACTCCATCACACAGCTCTCCTTATTGGCTTTTCTGCCTGACCATCACAGATCAACATATTCGTCTATGGTTTTTTTGCTCGCCTTCCACTGGGAATATGGCCTCCATTTTTTCAAATCACAATAACTGCAAAATGGAACATAATCTGAAGTAAACTCCGCGGCCTCCTCCCAGTGTCCAACCTGATAAATATCCAGGAAATCTTTTTCCTGGAGTTTCAGATCCGTTCCAAAAGCCTCGTTAAAAATATTACTGTGTGCTGCAATGGGACACATGTACAGCCTTCCATCTTTCAGCACGCTGAATTTATTAAAATATAGACAGTTGACGCAATAGAATCTGGCAACCTTGCCCTCCAAATCCATCGTATGCTTGTCTGAAATTTTCACGACCTTCGTAAGCTCTGAGGCATGGATATCCGACGACATCGCCAGGGACACCCCATACTCTCCGGCCTTCTCCTCAATCGCCTTGTAATCAATTTTAATCGGATATACCGTTACCGTAATATGTACGTCATAATCCCTGCAAATCTGCCATAGATTCCCCTGCGGACCATGTTCCAGTTCTACCAGCTTCAATCCATTTGTCAAAATGATCAACTCAGTCTCCGGAAATTCCCTTCTTGTGATTTTGATACAGTCAATCAAATTCTCATGGAGCGTGGGTTCTCCCCCGATCAGAGTGATACAGGCAATCTTATGTTCAAATATTTTTCCCATCTGTGTCATATCCCGATCGAATTGTTTCATATCCACGAACCAGGGCTTAGATAGCTGCGAAAAATGATCACACATCTGACAGGATAAATTACAATGATCTGCCAGGGAAACCTCAAAACTGAACACTTCCTGACGTCTTGGAGTCACCTGATTTGCAATCGCGTGTTTGTTATACTCGGACATCATAAAATAATCCTGAAAATTGTTTTTCCGCATGAGGGGAATCACATCTTTATAATGCCTGTCACTGAGACCCAGGATAATCCCAACCGATTCCAGCTTCAAAACCTCCTCAAAAGAGCGGACCGGCAGTTCCCTGTAAACAAAACATGCCTTCTCCTGTTCTCTCACCGTAGTCACCACAAACCCTTCAATCGGCACCTTACACAGATCAAAGTATTTTAAAAGATATTCCTGATTCCATGCCCGCCCGTAAATATAGAGGTGATCGTACTTTGCACAAAACTCCATCATATCCTCGAGTTCATAAATATGTGGCAAATCATTAATCAAATGAATCGGATTTCTTCCCATAAACTTCTCTTCCTCTCTCTTCATTTATATTTTTTCACTCAAATTCCTTCATAATATCCGGTACGCATTGATATGCATTTTGATTATCAAATTCGATCTCTACAGCATCCTCGCACAGCCCCATATGGTTTAAGCTGAAATATTCATAGGCGCTGCTGTTAAAAAAACGGTTGGATCGATCATACAAAACAATTTTTTTTGCTTTCGCTGCGCTGATCACATCACAAAACCCGCTTCGTATCCCGACAAAATAACCGGCCTTTTCAATCAACCGCGGTGCAAAATTCAATGGAAAGAACAATTTTATCGTTCCAGCAATGGCCTTCTCTTTCTCGCTTCCACTGTTGGTGCATACCACAAAGCCTTTCTCTTTTAAACGCTTGGCAATAAAACTCCAAAAATCTTCCGGCAGGTCTGCCAGCGTGTTTGCATAGGGAGAAAGGATCACGGTTTTACCTGTTACCAGCCCATTTTTTTCAAAGATCCGGCTTAATTCCTGCCCGACATCCCGAAATACAGGCGGTTCCGGCATTGCATCCTCCGGCAGGTCAAATACATATCTTCGGAACAATTCCGTAAAATACAGCCCGTTGTATCCGCGAAACCACTGTAAGGGATTTGCGCGGATCTGCCCCCAGCTATCGTTCAAAATTTTCAGGGGAATCCCCTCCGGATGCAGCATATAGTATTTGATCAGGCTGCTGCTTTCCCATGCTTTCAGCAATTTCACATGTTTTATGTCAAACAAATCTGTCACTTTCTGACAGGCTTTATTGATCACGATGAAGATATAATCATCCACCTGGATCTGCTTTAGATATTGTTTCCAGAAGACCCCAATCAGATAAATATCTCCTGTTCCCGTATAGGGACACAGGAAAACAG
>CAJUOF010000070.1 GCA_910587905.1 uncultured Lachnospiraceae bacterium | reverse complement strand
TCTCGTCGGTGATTAACGGACAGTGGACGTAGACCGGCTCCTCCCAGCCAAAGGCCTGGTACAGCCTGGTGTACTTGGGCGACGAGGACAGGTACTCATTTCCCCGGACCACGTGGGTGATCCCCATGAGATGGTCGTCCACCACGTTGGCAAAGTTGTAGGTGGGATAGCCGTCCGACTTGATGAGGATCATGTCGTCCAGCTCCGCATTGTCCACCGTGATGTCCCCGTAGATCTCGTCGGAAAAGGTGGTGGTTCCCTCCGTGGGATTGTTCTGGCGGATCACGTAAGGGATACCCGCCCGAAGCTTCTCCTCCACCTCCTCCTTTGTGAGGTGCAGGCAGTGCTTGTCGTAGACCACGATCTCCTTGCCCGCCACCTCCTGTTTCAAAGAATCCAGCCGCTCCTTGTCACAGAAGCAATAATAGGCCTCCCCCTTATCCACCAGCTTCTTCGCATAGTCCAGATAAATCCCGGCCGCCTGTCTCTCACTCTGCACATAGGGCCCCACGCCCCCGTCCTTGTCCGGCCCCTCGTCGTGATGGAGCCCGGTCTTCGCCAGGGTCCGGTAGATAATCTCCAGGGCCCCCTCCACGAACCGTTCCTGGTCCGTGTCCTCGATGCGGAGCAGAAAATCCCCGCCCGCATGCTTTGCGATCAGATAGGCGTACAGCGCCGTCCTCAGATTCCCCACGTGCATCCGACCCGTAGGGCTGGGTGCAAACCTCGTTCTTACATTTCCCATGATGATCAATTCCTTGCCTTTCCGTCCATACTCAGTCGATCGCCTGAGGAAGCACCTCAGAAGCCTTTCCATAAATCAGCACGTCCGCCTCCTGGTCCGTGGGATGCTGCTCGTCGGCAATCAGCACCAGCTTGCTCCCATGGTAATAGTGGCGGAACCGCTTCGTCAGATAAGAATCCAGATGGGTTCCCACCACCAAAAGCATATCCGCCTGCTCCGTCTCATTTGCCACCCAGGTGATCATGCCGTTGTCCAACGCCTCCCCGGCCAGAAGGATCCCCGGCCGGATCGCCCCGTGGCAGATGTTGCACTGGGGGATCCCCGGCGACTCCAGAATGTAATCCATGGAAAACTCCTTGCCGCACCTGGTACACCGGTTGTGGGACATGTCCCCGTGGAGCTCGATGACGTTCTTCGCTCCCGCCTTCCGGTGCAGGCCGCTTAAGGTCCTGGTGGCAACGATCACCTTTCCCCCCTGGGACTCCTTTTTCTGCTCCAGCCTTACCAGGGCATAGTGGGCCTCGTTGGGGACGCGGCTGCTCCTGTCCTTAAGCATCTCTTCCTTATAAAATTTGTAAAAAGCTCCCGGCCTGGTGCTGTAATAGGCCGCACTCAAAAACTCCTCCGGCGAAACGCCATACTTCGTTTCAATCTCATAGGCATAAGGTTCATCCTTGAAATAGGGAATCCCCGACTCCCGGATCATCCCCATGCCGCTGAACACCATGATCCGCCTGCTCTCCTCCAGCATCTGCCGCAATGTCTCATATGCCATACTCCTCCACCGCCTTTCTTTCGTCTTCCAAAACTTGACTTTCCCCTCGATTTCTTTCCCCTTAAATGTCTCATCATTCCGTCTTACAGCCATTATACACAATTCTCACACAATTAGGAAGTGTTTTTCCTGAAAAAACTCCCCGCAAAACCGTATGGCTTCGTGGGGAGTGTGTAAAATTACCGTCAAATGCAAAAGAATTCCTCGGCTGGCACACTTTATCATGCAATAACCCTCTTCTCCAGTTCATTAATAAAATACTGAAAACTGGGAGAGAGATTTTTATGTAATTGCAGGCAACTGCCTATTTTATCAGCCCATTCTCGTTTTGTCTTTCCAATCTCTTAATAACTCCCATCCGCTTTCTTTTTAAGCTTTGACAGACCATGCGGATAAACAATATCCGCTAATACCTCCCATGTTTCACAAATCCCATCCTGCTCATATCTTTGTATTATAAAAAATTGTCATATTTTCTGTTCTCGCTTCCTGAAGTTCTTTTTTCCGGATCAAAATTTTTCGGCAATCTCTTTTCCATACACAAAGTATCTTCGAGAGCCGCTTTTGCTCTGTCTGCCAACATCGCTTCCAAATTCTGTAAAATATTAATCACATAGAACATATTCTCATCCGGCATCCGCTGTATCATTTCAACAGCCCGTTCTTTTATCCGTGTCATGTGATAACCTTCCGAACCCATCATCTCCTGAAATTCCAATCAATCCCAATCCTTTTATTTTTATAAGCATACCCTTTTTTAAGAAAGATATCAATCACTTTCTGGGTTAGTTCTTCTGGATAGAAATGGCGGATACCACAATAGAATTTCCAACAGCAAGCAGGAGATGTACGTAAAATAACTGTCAAATGTAAAAAATATGATGTTAAATTAATGTCAAAAGCTTTCTAATTGAAGCTTCCACTATTTT
>CAJUOF010000069.1 GCA_910587905.1 uncultured Lachnospiraceae bacterium | reverse complement strand
TTTTCCGGCCTCTTCAATGGTGACATCCGCATATTTCTCATAAAGCGGAATCCGCTCCTCATAAAGGTCCAAAAGACTCATCCCGTCCTTTAAGGCCACGCCCCGGTCCACCAGATTTCCCAGCCGCTTCTCCAGTTCCTCGTAGCTGATCTTCAGGTAGACGACCGTGCCGATCTCTTTGAAATGCTCCATGGCTGACGGCCCGTAGATCACACTGCCTCCCGGTGCAATCACCGTCCGGTCTGTCTCGATCTCCCGGTTAATCCGTTCCTCGATAGCCAAAAAGCCCTCCAGACCTTCGACCGCGATGATCTCCTTCAAAAGCCGCGCTTCCTTCTCCTGGATCAGAAGATCCGAGTCCAGAAACTTGTAACCTAACCGCTTCGCAAGAAGCACGCCCACCGTGCTCTTTCCTGCGGCCGGCATGCCAATCAGGGTGATGTTGTGCCAATTATACCTCATATCAAACATCCTTTCTCTTCCCCGTCCAAGTGTATCCCCACCACCACAGCCGCCGCCCGGCGTCCCTAATCTCTGTCTCGCTAAACAATTACTTTAGCGATGTTCCGCCCGCTCCGCCGAGTACACGTCCCCCGACTTTCCCCATCTTTTCCCTCTCCCACAGGAGACTCCGTCCGTTCTTTTCGAAGTCCCCCATTCCGGAAAACGGCCATGCATTCCTCAAGCAGACGATAGGAGGATTGACGGATTTTGCGAGCATCGTTATGAGCACTTAGCGCTCGTCTTTTGAGCGCTTACGTGCGATACATGCAAGACACTTAGCGAGGTATTTTCGAGCTCTAGTGTCTTGTATAGCGCAGACAATCCTGTCCGACCCGGTTTGATGGAGGCGGGATTGTCTGCTATAGACGGCGCAGCAAAATCCGCCAATCCGAACGTGTCTGCGGAGGAATCCATGGCCGTTTTCCGGTTCCGTAACCTACAAAAGAACGGGCGGAGGCTCCGTCACTCCCTCTCTCACCCCTGCATCACCATCACAAGCCCCGGCACAAACTGCTTCTTCCTGGACACCACACCGGGCAGCGTCACAGAAAGCTCCGAGGCGGCGCAGCCGGGAAACGCCTGCTCCAAAAGCTGCACTCCGCCCGTACCGTCGCAGAGCACCTCCGTGGACTCGTCCAGGATGCTGGTCAGCATGAAAAACAGCATATCCACCTTGTGTTTGTTCTTCATCTTCTCAATGTAGGGCATCAACCGCTCTTTTAGCTCTACAAACTCCGTCACGTCCATGGAACTGATCTGAGAGATTCCCACAGTAGTCCCGTCGATGTCAAACACCTTGTAGTCCTGATAGAAAATGTCCTTCTCCGACTTCTTCTTCAGATTGCTCCCGGCGGCAAACATTTCCCTGGCAAGCTGTTTCGTGTCAATGCCTGCGATCTTCGCCAGTGCTTCCGCCGCCGCCCTGTCCACCTCAGTGCAGGTGGGAGAACGGTAGAGAAGCGTATCCGACACAATGGCGCTGCAGAGGAGCCCGGCTACCTCCGGCCCGATCTCTACGCCGGCCTCGCCGTACATCTGATAGACGATGGTCCCCGTACAGCCAAGGGGCTGATTGCGGAAGAACACGGGCCCGATGGTTTCCAGACTTCCCAGCCGGTGATGGTCGATGATCTCCAGAATCTCCGCACTCTCAATGCCTGGCACCGCCTGGGACCTTTCGTTGTGGTCCACCAGGATCACTTCCTTGCGCTTCATTCCCAGCAGATTCCGTCTGGAGATCATCCCCTTGTAATGGCCGTCCCGGTCCAGAATCGGAAAATCCCGGTGTCTTTTGCTGGCCATAATCTCCTTGATGTCGTCTGTGTAATCCTCCAGATCAAAGCTGATGATCTGCTTTGTCTTCATAAAGTATCCGATGGGCATGCTCTGATTGATCAGCCTGGAGGCCGTAAAGGTGTCAAAGGGCGTGGAGATCACCGTGCACTGATGATCCTCCGCCAGTTTTTTTATGGTCCTGGACACAGGAGCCCCGTCACAGACCACAATGCACCCCGCATTCATCTCGATGGCACACAACTGGGATTCGTAGCGGTTTCCAAGAATCACCAGATCATGCTCCTCTATGTAGGATTCCATCAGATCCGGGTTGGCCGCTGCCACCAGCACCTTTCCCTGGTCGAAATAATTCTTTTCATCCCCCACCACCACGGCTCCCTCCAGCGTCTCCTTGATATTGACAAACTGGGTGCAGGCTGCGGACAGGATCGCGCTGTCATAGACATTCATATAGGAATTGGCGATATCGCCGATGGTGATCAGCCCTTCCAGCCGGCTGTCCCTGGTGATGGGAAGAGTCACCACCCCCAGCTCCTTCATGAGAGTCCACGCCTGTTTCAGGGAAATGTTGGAACGCACACCCTTTGTTTTCCTAAATTCAATATCTTTCACCTGAGTCCGGACATCCTCAATGAGCTCCGGCACCGGAATGTGAAACTTCTCCAAAACATACTGGGTCTCCGGGTTGACCGCCCCGGCCCGGCAGGGCACATGCTCCTTTCCTGTCAATGCCTGCTTCAGTCTCGAATAGGCGATGGCCGAACAGATCGAATCCGTGTCCGGATTCCTGTGTCCCACCACAATGACTGCTCTCCTTGCTTCCTCCATACGTACCTCCTCCAATTTCTATAATATTTACAGTTTATTCATGATTCGTTCATATTTTATTCACAAACGATTGTTATCCTATTTATACAAAAAAGTTAAATTTAAAAAAGGTTTTTCGTCAAAATGCATATAGATTTTTCATAATTATCCCGGGGCGTATGCTCCGGGAACTCCTCGTTTTTGGAGTTCTTTTTCTTTTTTTCAGCATTCTGCACAGAGAACAGCTTTGGCGTCATGCAGGATTGCGAAAGATCCCTCCTTTCTATGACGGTTTCCTCCGCTTCCTTTCAAATTGCCAAAAAAGGCGCTCAAGCTTCCCTTCGAGCGCCTTTCTGTGGAGTATATTTAGGGAAACAATGATTTAATCAGCGTTCCCTAGATTCTTCTCTATATGATCATCGCCCTTCCTCTCTGGAGGCGGCGTCTGGTTCTCTCTAAAATGCGGGATTTGATGCAGCTCCCGCTGCTGCTCTTACGCTTCGCCGTCGTACATAAACATCACAAGCTTCTGTACATCCTCCGGTTCATGAGCAATCAGTTCCATCTCACCGATGGTCTTGTCAGCAAATACATTGGCCAGAGCAACATACTGCGTCAGCTTGGATTTCAGGTTCAGCCTGTCGCCTTCCACAGTTACCAGCTCAACCCTGCCCTTGCAGGCATCGATCACCTTGAAAAGCTTCTCAACATCTTTGACATTCTTGACTTTCATAACTGAAATCTCCTTTCTTGTTTTAACATAAGTTCTTTATGTTGGCTACATCATAGCACTCCTTTTTCCATTTGTAAATAGTTCTTTCTATTTTCTGCCATTCGCCAGAAATCTTCAAGGAGAGCAGGTAGTTTTTCGTAATTTATCACATGACAGTCCGACCATTCCCTGGGAAACAGTCGGCGATATTCACCAGAAAGGAAGCGGTCATCCAGCAGCAAAATGATCCCCTCGTCCGTGTCTGTGCGGATCACCCGACCTGCTGCCTGTAAAACTTTATTCATTCCAGGGTAGCGATAGGCGTAGGCAAAGCCGTCCTTTCCCTGCTTCTCATACCAGCCCTTTAGGATCTCCCGCTCCGTGCAAATTCCAGGCAAGCCGGTTCCCACCACCAAAACGCCGATGAGCCGTTCCCCCTTAAGGTCAATCCCCTCGGAAAAAATACCACCCATGACACAGAAAGCCGCCAGGGAATCTTCCCTCTTTTTCTCAAACTGAGCCAAAAATTCTTCCCTGTCCGCCTCCGTCATCCTGGAGGACTGGACGAGAAACTTTGGCCCCTCGGATAACTCTCTCGCAAGGGCGGTCTGATAGACTTCTTCCATATAAGAATAGGAAGGAAAATAAACCAGATAGTTGCCCTTTTTTCCGGAGATCACCGCCAAAATATAGTCAAGGATCCGCTCATACTCCTGCCTGTTTCTCCGCTTGTATCGGCTGCTCACGTCCTTCGCCGCAGCCAGAAGCCGCCTGGACCGGTCAAAGGGTGACGGCACATACACCGCCGTCTCCTCCGTGTTTCCACAGAGAAGCTCCTTATAATAACGGATGGGAAGGAAGGTCGCCGAAAAAAATACCGTGCTGTTTCCCTTACTCAGACAATCGGCGAGACTCTTCGCCGGACTCACACAGTAGAGCCTGAGCAAAAAGGACTGTTCATTCACCGGCTCTGTATAAATACAGTAGGCGTCATTCAGCCGCTCATACATGTTCAGAAAATGGCGGACTGCCAGATAAAAACTTCCAAAGTCCTCATTTTGATCCAGCACTCGAAATTCCTCCAGAAATTTTTCCATCTCCCCATATGCTCCCGTGAGAGCCAGGGCGAAGGCGTCCACCGAATCCCGTACCACGGCCCCGTCACTCTCCCGCTTCATCTCCAGGAGCAGCTTATTGCAGGAGGAAAGCCGCCTCGCGAGCTTCGGACTGTAGGGTTTCACAAGAGCTCCGGCCTTCAGAAAGTCTTCCTTATAGAGTTCGGCACTGTACATTTCTCTGGCCCGCTCCACCAGGTTATGGGCCTCGTCCACCAAAAAAAGATATTCCCCCGATACTCCGTCCGCAAAATACCGCTTCAACTGCACATTTGGGTCGAACACATAGTTGTAATCACAGATGACCACATCCAGCCAATCGCTTAAATCCAGGGAAAACTCATGGGGGCAGACCTGATACCTCTCACACCAGGCAAGGATGCTCTCCCGTCCGGCCCGTTCCTCCCTGTGAATGTAATCAAAGACTGCCTCGTTCACCCGGTCAAAATGGCCTTTTGCGTAGGGACATGCCTCCGGATTGCATTCCGGCCGCTCCCCCTCTTCCGTCATGGGGCAGAGCTTCTCCTTCGCCGTCAGGGTAATGGAGGACATGTGCAGCCCATGTTTCCGGAGGATCTCCATGGCCTCCTCCGCCACAGTCCTGGTAATAGTCTTCGCCGTCAGATAAAAAATCTTGTCTCCGAGCGCTTCTCCCACGGCCATGACCGCAGGAAACAACACGGACATGGTTTTTCCGATTCCGGTGGGCGCCTGGATAAACAGGGTCTTTTTCTGAGCCATGGCACGGTAGGCGGACACTGCCAGCTCTCGCTGCCCCGGCCGATAGGAAAAGGGAAACGAAAGCCCCTTTATGGATGCATTCCTCCGCTGTCTGTGGTGGTAGAGGAACATCCCCCAGGCGGCATACTCCTCCAGCAAACGGGCCACATAGCGGCGGATTTCCTCCGGGGAAAGCTGTTCTTCAAATCGGCGGATCTCCTCATTTTCCAGATGACAGTAGGTGAGCTGGATCCCGACCAGGGGCGGCTCCGCCCCGATTCCCGGCTCTTGGTTCCAGCGCCCACTGTCCAGTACCATGCAGGCGTAGCACATGGCCTGGGCCCTGTGGACGGGGAGGGGCTCATCCAGGGCTTCGATGTTCCAGTAGACTCCTTTGATCTCGTCCACCGTGGGAACCCCGTCCCGGACAAAGAGGCCGTCGGCCCGCCCCTCCAGGGAGATCACCAATTCTTCCACCTCATAGTCCGCCTTCAAGGAGACCTCTGCCTGATAGCCTGCCCCCATGCGACCCTGGATCTTCCGATGAACTCTGGCCCCGGCCGCCATAGCCTCCGTCTCCCTCTTTCCCTTTCTGCGGTTGTCAATGTCGCCGCCTCGAAGAAGAAATTCCACCAGGTTCCGCACGGAAATACGGATTCTGTTTTCTGTAAGCTTTGCCACCGTGTCTCCCCTTTCAATATCCCCATCGAAAAGCAGGCTGCAGCCGGTCCTGGCTGCAGCCTGCTTTCACAAATCAAATAGGGGCCTCAAAAACCTTTGACTCTAACAGAGTGCAAAGCGATCCAATACGTTCTCCAGCGTCGTGTCCATCCCGTTGTACTGCACTGTCCAAGGTTGGCTGAGATCTAAGCTCATGACGCCCAGAATGGCTTTTGCATCTACCACCATTCTGTTGTAATACACATCAACGTCAAAGCTACATCTGCTCGCTGTCGAAACCAGTGTCTTTGCATCTTCAACTCTCGATACTTTAATCTGTCTCTTCTTCATGTCCAACACCCTTTCAGAAATAAGATTAAACTGTCACTTGATGTTGAAAAGAGTTATATCATTCCTTTTCTGGATTGTCAAGGCAGTTTATGCAATTTCGTGCATATTACCAAAAAGGCTACCCCTCCCCCTAAAAGAAAACATGGTTTTTCAGGCAAAATGCCGATATCACCCTTTCAGATCAAAGATTCCTCCCTTCGTCTCCGAATAAATTCCCCAAAGTCTCAAGGCCGTCCCCAGTTCCTCGTATTCCTTTCCGGCCTCCGCGAGACTCACGCCCCTGCACACGGCGTCGATTCCCTGGCGGAAGGCCCTTGCCCCCGCCGCCGGTCCCATGGGATGCCCGTGGATGGCTCCGCCCGCCGCGATCATCACGTCACTGCCAAACTTGTGGATGACGTCCTCGATGTGTCCCTGGGTCGTACCGCCGCCAGGCATGGGAAAGGCCGGTCTAATATGGCCGAGGGGAGCGAGCATCTGCAGTCCCATATTGACAAAGGTGTCCATCATCATAGGGAATTTTCCGTAGGGTGTCAGCCCGATAATCATGTCCAGGCCTGCCAGACGGGGGAGCTTGGCACCGATCAGGGTCGCCGCCAGGCCGGACCATTCACTTTCATACTGAGCCCCCGTGTAATCGGAATGGGCCAGAATCGGAACGTTGATGTTCGGATCCTCCGTGATCATTCTGGTGGTGTCCAGGCCGCAGGAAGCATAATTGACCATCAGGGCATTGGCCCCCGCTTCGATGGCCCGGTAAGCGTTCTCCCGCATCTGCATGGCCGGCGCCGTGATGTTGAAGGCGCACAGCGTCTTCTCTCCCTTTTCCTCGTCCGCCCGCTTTAATGCTTCCATGACTGCTTTCACCCGGTCCTCCAGGCGGCAGAAGGGCGGGTCGCAGACCAGCTCGTCATCCTTGATCACGTCCACGCCGCCCAACGCCAAGCAATTCCCGGATGCCCTGCACGCCGAACTTCGGCCCTTTGAATTCCTTCAGGAAAGACTTCGGGAATTCCAAATCCACCAGCTTCACTTTCCCGGAGGAGGAAATATTTCCGATCACCGTGGAAAGCAGCATGGAGAGCTGTGCCCCGAAGTTCTGCCAGGGATAGGCGATTCGCACGATGAAATTCCTCTCCGTGACGCCCTCCGGAATTCCGATCTGATAGGCCGGCGCCTCGTATACGCCGACCACCCGGCCGATGGCCCGCTCTCTGACCTCCGGCGTCTCGCCGGGTACCTTGAGCCAGGTCCCGCAGGTCTGCTCGATGGCCAACGCCGCTGCGAACTTCACCATGTTGGTGGTGGGCTTCGCCGCACAGTAATAGGTGGCAATCACAAACCGTTCGGGATCGATATTCTCCGGAAACTGCATGATGACAGGATCAATAAACATAGCTTTGAATCTCCTTTTCTTAATTTTGGTTTCATTGTAGCACCCGGGATTTCTTCTGTAAAAAGAGAAAGATTTTTCTCCGTGCCGATAATTTTTTCAGTGCGTCATCCCTTCCTGAGCCTTGCCGCCTTGAATTTTTGCACAGCCTCCGTCAGAGGGCCCTCGATGGGAATCCGCTCCGCGCTGGAAGCCCCCAAAAACCCCTTGGACTCCGTCCTGTCATAGATGTACTGGGTATCCTCCGGCGTGGCGATGGGGCCGCCATGGGCGAAGCAGATTACGTCCTTGTTGATCTGCCTGATCTTCCCGATCAGCATATTGACAAAGTCCACCGCCTCGTCCAGGGGAGCTTTCTTCCCGGTGCTCTTCGCATCATAAAAAGCCTGCACGCCGCTTAAATTGGAGCCCGTCGAGCCTCCCACCGTCATTCCCAGATGGCAGATGATGATATCGATGTCCGCCTCGGCCGCCAGGATGGCGGCTTCCTCGTCATAGGCATAGGCGATGGTATAAAAGCCCAGTTCCTTCGCCATGACAAGGGTCTCCGTCTCCTTTTTCACGCCCAGGCCCGCCGCCTCGATGTCCGCCCGAAGCTTTCCTCTCCAGCCGCCGATGGTCGGAT
Organism: uncultured Lachnospiraceae bacterium; assembly: GCA_910587905.1. Taxonomy (GTDB): domain Bacteria; phylum Bacillota; class Clostridia; order Lachnospirales; family Lachnospiraceae; genus Lientehia. The sequence goes on along the minus strand of CAJUOF010000069.1, from coordinate 19,868 downwards.
AATTCATGACCACGGAAAATCCCCAGAATTTAAGTTCCTGCAGAAACTGTCTCATCTCGCGGGTCGGATCGCTTCCGCAGATTCCGGCAATCATCGGCACTTCTTTTACAATGGGAAATACCCTGTGGGTGAGCTGCAAAAGCAGATCATTTCCGTTGGCATAGGGCATGAGTCCGCCTGTGGAGCCCTTTCCGTCCATGCGGAAAAAGCCGGAATTGTAAATGCCGATCATGTCCGCCCCTCCAAGCTCCGCGAATTTGGCGGAGATGCCGGTTCCGGCACCCGTGATCACGATGGGGGAGCCTGCATCGATCTGCGCCCGCACCCTGGCCTTCATCTCTTCCCTCGTATATTGTTTTGCCATTGTTCTTTTCCTCCTGTCAGCTATCAGCCCTTGAGCCTTGTATTCTTAAATGCGGCAACCGTCTCCTTGATTGGCGTTTCCCCGTAGTCCATGTTGTTGAGACCCAAAAATCCCACCACGTCGGTACGGTCATAAATATACTGGGCGTCTTCCGGCGTCCTTACGGGAGCCCCCTGGACAAAGAGCAGCATCTCCGGCGCCACTGTCTTCACCTTGGCCGCCACCTTATTGATATAAGCCACTGCCACTTCAAGGCGGGCTCCCCCCTTCTCCCATTCCACCAGGGCAAGTCCCAAAACCAGGGCGTCGTGGTCGTCCCCGGCGATCTGCATGGCGATTTCCTCGTCGTAAGCCATCCCAAAGGTATAAAATCCCAGCTCGCGGGCCGTGTGCATCACCTTCAGTTCCTGCTGCACGCCGTAATTGTTCCGCTCCAGGTTTCTCCTATGCTGTCCGTAGGCGTAACCGGGGGAGGGAAAGTTGATCACCGCCGAGAAGCCCTTGAACCGCATGATCTTTAAAAAGGGCGTCATTTCCCTGGTGGGATCGCTTCCGATGATGCCGCCCAGCATGGGCGTCTCCTTCACCACCGGAAAAATCCGATTCCCCAGATCCATCACAATGTCATTGGCATTCCCGTAGGGCATCAGGCTGGTCGCCTCCACCAGGGGGAGCCCCAGGTATCCGCTGTTAAACAGACCGATCATGTCCGCCCCTCCTTGTTCCGCAAATTTGGCGGAAATGCCGATTCCGGCACTGGGAATGACAATCGGATTCCCCCGCTCCACCTCCTGTTGGAATCTCTGCCGGATCTCCTCTCTGCTGTACTGTTTTGCCATGGTTCCTATCCTTCCTTTCCAAAATTATAATGTTAAACCAGCCCCAGATAAATCTTTTGGACCTCGTCATGCCGAAGGAGCTCTTTTCCGGTGCCGCTTAAGACCACCTCTCCCTCCGAGATCACATAGGCGAAATCCGCCATCTTCAAAGTATCCTCCGCATTCTGCTCCACGATCACGACGGTGGTTCCCATGTCGTTGATCTTCCTGACAAACTCAAAAACCTCCTCCACCAGCTTCGGCATCAGCCCCAGGGAGGGCTCGTCGAGGAGCAGGAGCCCCGGCGCCGACATCATTCCCCCTGGCGATGGCCGCCATCTGCTGCTCCCCGCCGGACATGGTTTCCGCTTTTTGGTAAAGCCGCTCTTTGAGTCTGGGAAAGATGGCAAACATCTGCTCCATCCTCTCTTCAATCACCGTTTTATCCTTTTCCGCGTAGGCCCCCATCAAGAGATTGTCCCGGATGCTCATCTGCCCGAAGAGATGGCGGCCCTCCGGCACATGGGAAATTCCAAGCCGGACCATCTCGTGGGCCGGACGTCTCGTGATGTCCTCCCCCCGGTAAATCACCTGGCCGCCCGTGGCCCGGACTGCGCCTGTGACCGTGCGCAGCGTCGTCGTTTTCCCCGCCCCGTTGGAGCCCAGAATCGCCACGATCGCCCCCTCCTCCACCTGAAAGGTGACGTCGTGAAGCACCGGCGTTCCCTGGTAACCGGACTTTAAGTTTTTCGTTTCCAGAATTACCATTTCTTCCCTCCCAAATATGCGCGGATGACTTCCTCGTGGTTTCCGATTTCCTCCGGCGTCCCCTCCGCCAGAAGCTTTCCGCCGTCCAAAACGACCACATTGTCGGAAACGTTCATCACGACCTCCATGACATGTTCGATCATTAAAATCGTGATTCCGGACTCGTTCAGGCGCTTGATCAGCTTCACGGCCTCCACCCGCTCGATTCCGGTGAGCCCCGCCATGGTCTCGTCCAGGAGAAGGAGCTTAGGCTCCGTGGCCACCGCCCGGGCGATCTCCAGGTGCTTCTTCTGCACCACGTTCAGGGAGCCGGCCGGATTATCCTTCCATTTTTCAAGGCCCAGGTCCGCAAGGACCTTTTCCGCCCGCAGGATGGCTTCCCCCATTTTATGTCTGCCGATGCTGGCCACCAGCACGTTCTCAAGGACCGTCATCTCGTTGAGGGACCGGGGAATCTGAAAGGTTCTCCCCATTCCCAGGCGGCAGATGTCATAGGCCTTGAGCCTGGTGATATCCTTCCCCTCAAACAAAATCTTCCCGGAGGTCAGGGGATGGGCGCCGCTGATGGAGTTAAAAAGCGTCGTCTTCCCCGCTCCGTTGGGTCCCACGATCCCCACCACCGAATGGCGGGGAACCTCGAAGGAAATATCGGAATTGGCCGCAAGGCCGCCGAATATCTTTGTCGCGTTTCGAACCTCAAGAATCGGATCCATGCTCCCCGCCTCCTTTCCGCTTTCTTGTCCTATCAAACCGCTCTTTTGCCTTCTGTCCGATGGAAATCAGTCCCCCCGGCATAAAAAGAACGATAAAAATAACCACGATCCCGTACACCAGCATGTTAAGGCCGCTGAAACCGGAGAAGGCGGCCCTGGCGTACTCGGAGATGAAGGTCATGACGAAGGCTCCCAAAATCGGTCCCGCCACCGTACCGATTCCGCCCATGACCGCCACCAGGCAGATCATCGTCGATTTGTCCAGCGGGAGCAGGGTATAGGGATCCACGTACTGGACGAAGGGCGCATACAGGCTCCCGGCCAGACTGACAATGGCCGCGCTCAGCATGTAGGCCCGCACCTTGTACCTGGGCGTGTTGATTCCCGCACTCTGGGCAGACATCTCGTTGGCCTTGACGGCCCGCAGATAATATCCAAACTTGGACTTGTCCAGTCCCTTCGCAGCCAGCACCAAAAGCGCCACGATCACCAGGAGGATGTAATAGAAGGGTTCCTTGTCCTTAAACTGCAGGGAATACCAGCCGGAATGCTTTTTATCCAGAAACATGATCCCCGTGGCCGCCCCCACGTAGGAGACGTTCAGAAAAATGATCCTCGCACACTCCGCCACCGCCATGGTCGCGATCAGAAAGTAGGCCCCGTTCAGCCTGAGCAGGGGCTTTCCCAGGAGAAAAGCGATCCCGATGGAAATGGCGATGCCAATCCACATGGTCATCCAGGGGGAAGCGCCGAATTTCTCCGCCCCCACAGCCACCGTGTAAGCGCCGATGGCATAGTACAGTGCATGTCCGTTGGAAACCTGGCCCGCATACCCGCCGATAAAATTCCATCCGATACCCATGATGGACCAAATCAGACTGAGAATGACCGTATTCATCGCAAAGGTCGAGGCGATGGTGTGAGGCAGCAGGATTCCGACCACGATACAAATCCCGTCAGTGTGTCCGTGAGCCCCATGATGATTCCGCCCACCAAGGCGCCGAAGGTGCTTCCCACTCCGCCCAGGAGAACCGCGATAAAGCCGAAGAGCAAAAAGGCGGCCCCTGCCTGGTAATGGACAGGATAATAATAGGTGATGGCACAGCCCGCGACCCCCGCCAGCGCCGTGGAAATGCCAAAGGCGATCATGTAGGTCACCTCCGTGTTGACTCCCACAATCTGTGCGGCGCTTTTGTCCTGGGAGGTCGCCTTGATGGCCCGCCCCATCCTGGTCTTATTCAGGAAAACATACATGAGGCCAACCATCACCAAGGCAATCAGGAGGGTGATGAGCTTCCGTTTGTTGATGACCAGGAACCCCAGATCCCAGGTGCCGTCAAAGAGAACGTTCTCAATGGTACGGTACTGACCGCCAAACAGGATCAGGGCCCCATAGGTCAGGACCATGCCCAGGGCGAAAGTGATCAGCCTCTGGGAAAGCCTGGGACCCTTTAGCGCCTTGGCAATGATGGTTTTATAGATCAGGCATCCAAACCCGAAGGTTAAAGCTGCCGTGATGGGCACAGCGGCCAGAGGGTCAAGCCCCAACAGGGAATTGGCATAGAAGGAAATGAACATTCCCACCATCATAAATTCTCCTTGGGAAAAGCTCAAGATCCCCATCACGCCCCATACCAGCGCAATGCCCATCGCAATCATTGCATACACGGAACCGATAATAATTCCTTCCCATATCGTTTGAATTAACATTTTCTTCTCCTAATTATACGTCCCGTCACCCGGTTACCACCCCATCCTTCATGATCAGGGTTCCGTCCACCCATATGGTGGGTTCCCTGAAGATCAAATCCAAATGCTGGGCACAGGCGTTGTCCCCTCCAAAGGCCTGATCGTCGCCGATTCCAAAATGGATGGTTCCCGCACAGCCCTCGTCCTCCAGCATCCGCCCGCTCAGGGTACAGGCCGGATTCATGCCGAGACCGATCTCCCCCATGTAGTAGGCGTGCTCCGGGTCCTTCGCAGCCTCAAGCACCCGTCTCAAAAGCTCCGCCTGCTCTCCGCCGCTGATATCCACGATCCTGCTCTCCTTAAATTCCACGCGGATGGGTTCCTTCATGGGGCCCAGGAGGGGATGGGGAATGCTGCCGTCAATATAGACGATTCCATTTCCCGTTCCGTTCACCGCCCCGACGGCCGCCTCCACGTCCGGCGGAAAGCAGGCCACTCCCGGCTCCCAGGTCACGGCATTGGCCGCGATGGGCTCCCGCCCCTCAATCGACGCGGTAAAATCCGTTCCCATTCTGGTCGTGATGCGAATGCTGCTCCCCCGGAGTCGCTCGGCCGTCCGGTTCACCAGGGGAATCAGACCGACAAAATCCCCGTAGAGTCCGCCGGACTCCAGCATACGCATGTCGTAGTCCGCACAGTTGACGTCCCTCGCACCGTTCGCACAGGCTTCCCTGCGGGCCCTGGTGTTGGAGATGGAGAAGGATGTCACACGGAAGATCACATCGGCCTCCATCATGGCGGCCCGCACCAATGCCGTCGGTTCTTCCCCATGGGTCGTCTGCTTCGGCATCATGACCAAGCTCTTATTGGGGAAATCCTCCGCATCGTCCCACAGCGCCGTCGCCACCTCAAGGCTGTCGGGATCCGTGACAATCAAGATTTTTTCTTCCTTCTGACATCTTGCGCATACGTTCAAAAGCGTGTCACATGCCTTGTATTTCATAATTCCCCTCCTTTCGCTCCTATCGCTCGTTCCATCCCGGCACCGGGTAAGTATACTCGCCGCTGGCCACGTCGGAGGGATAGACTGTCTTATAAACGCCGTCCCTTGCCTGCAGAATCAAAACGCTGTTCTCCAAATTCTGTCCGTTCTCGTCCACCTTCACGTCCACGCTGAGCCATTTTTGGTCGTCGGGAATGTCAATGCCCTTCCGGAATTCTTCCATGACGGCGTCGGCATCGGTGCTTCCCGCCTGGTCCATGGCCAGACAGATAGTATAAAAATCCGTCATAGCCCGAAGGACACCCTCCTGAATCGGGATTCCGTCCGTCGCCTCAGAGAATAACTCCGTCATCAGCTCCACGTTGGGCGCCTTCAAATCCGTCGCCCAGGCACTGGTGTTGTACACGTAGTCCATTCCGGAACCGATGGTCTCAAAAATCTCATTCCGGCTGAAACCGCCCCGCTGTCCCACCAGCATCTTGGGCAAATAATTTTGCTCCTTAAAGGTCTGCATAAACAGGATGGCGTCCGCCGTGTAGGAGGACATCATGATCACATCCGCGTCCGCATTCTTGAGCTGCAGCACCTCGCTGGTTACGTTGGTGGCCGACGCGCTGTAGGTCACCGTCTGCACCACTTCCAGCCCATATTTTTTCGCCAGTTCCTCCTCGATGGCCGTGATATTGGCTCCGAACTCGCTGTCCTCCGAACAGAGAGCCACCGTCTTGATTCCTGCATTCTCATTTTTATTGAGGTCCTCGATCATCTGGAAAATCCCCTCGCAGTAGAGCATGTCATCCGGGAAAATCCTCACGATGTAGTCGTATCCGGAATCCGTCAGGGAGGGTGAGGAAGCGTTCGTCACGTAGGGAACCCCGTATTTCTCGAAGGCCGTCGCCGACACCTTCACCCCGGAGCTGCCGATGATCCCGGCAAAGGCCTTGACGTCCTCCTCCGTGATCAGGCGCTCACACTCCGACATAGCCGCATCGTTGGTCGCCACGTCCCCGACGACCACCTCCACCTTGGCTCCGCCCAGGTTGGGAGGGCCCGCCGTTTTCGCCAGAGGCAGATTGTAATCCGTCTCATTGTTGATGATGTCGGCAATCATCTGGCAGCCCTTCAACAGTTCCTCGCTGTCGGCGGGGCTTGTGCCGGAAAGCTGGAGCATCAGGCCGATCTTGATGGTTTCGCCGGAAGAGGCTTCCACATTTTCTTCGCCCTTCGTCTCCCCCGCGGCCTTCGTCTCCTGGCCGTTCTCCTCCGCCTTTTTCGTCCCCTCGTCTGTTCCGGATCCACATGCTGTCATTGAAATGATCAGTACCAGGGCCATCCATAAAGCTGCTGCACGGGCAATTCTTCTTCTCATTTGCATCCTCCATTTCTCCTTGTTCTTGAACTTCAATTTACGGGTTACTTCCCTAAAAATTATAGCATTCTCCCTATTTTACTGTATATATTGAAAAAATTTTCACTGTTCTCCCTTAATTTTCTTGCGTTTTTGCACAATCCGATGAGACGCGTCACTGGCGCGTTTCCCCGGAGCCTTCGTAAAAAATCTCACCATTCCTCCCGAGGAACGATGAGACTTCTTGTTTCCGTTTTCCGCTACCCGACGGCTCTGCGGATGCTTCTCGCCAACCGCTGGTCCACGATCAGGGTGTCCACCAGCTTTCCCTTCAAAAGGCCCAAAATCGCCATCCACTTTTTTTCACCTGCCGCAACAATCACTTTATTGGGAATCTTCTTATAGCTCTCCCAGGGGATTCCCACCACCCTGGAACGTACGTTGGAGCTGCATTCCTTCCCCTCCCGGTCAAAGAAGCGCAGCATCAGATCGCCGCAGGCCCCCGCCCGCTCCAATTCTTCCATGGTTTTATCATCCAGGTAGCTGTCGTCCCGCACCAGGACGGACTGTCGCTCCGGAAACACCATGCCTACTCCGCTGACAGATATAGTAATCTTTGGAAACCGTTCAAAAACCCGGCGGACATTCTCCGTGCGAAGGGCCGCCAGAACAGCTTCCCGACTCTTCTGAATCCCCTTGCAGCCTATGGTGTAATATTTTCCGCTGAACACTTTCGCAATCCTTGGAACCAGCCAGGAGCCGTCCAGCTTGTTGGCCTCATGGTACAGGGAACCGTGCAGGGTCACAAACTCCATGTTCTTTCTCTGACTGGGATTGAGATAATTGTAGACATACCAGACCGTCTCCCCGTAGGCGACTCCCAGCACATCATTGTCGCTCACCGTCCTTTGCAGATAGCGGGCCCCCTCCAGCGCCACCAGCTTTTTTAGTTCCTCGCTTGTGGGACTTTCCTCACCCGAGACCGGTGCGACGATCACACCATTGAGATGAAACCGTTCCAGAAGCCACCGCTCCAGCTCCAGACATTCCAGATACTCCTCCGCGATGGAAAATTGCACGATGTTCTGCTCCTTGGCCTTTTTGAGCAGGCGGGAAACCGTGGGGACGGAGATTTCCAGCTCCTCCGCGATCTCCTGCTGCCGCTTCCCCTCGTAATAATACATATAAGCGACCCGAATAATCAGGTTTGCCGACTGCATATAGATATTGGAATCATAATACTGGTTCGCTGCCGACATACGCTCACTCCTTTCCCTCCGATGTTTCAAGCATCCGGCAAAGCCGCTCTGCCATGGCCTCCGCAAACACCGGATCGTTGATATCGCAGTCCATCTCGACAATCTCCAGCTTAGGACCCGCATTTAAGCTGATCGCCTCATAGAGCAGCCTTCTGGCCTCGTCGTCACAGGAAAACCCACCCGCCTCGTCCAAAGCAGAAAGACTGCGCATGGGCAAATAAACCGCACAGGGCACATAGCTGTTATTTAACCGTTCACACATAAACTTTCCGATCCGAAGCCCGTCCTCCGGCTTTGTACGGATCATATCCGGCTTGTCGTTGTGGCAGTAGGGCTTGTAGCCTTTATATTTTGTCTCCAGCTCCGGCACCCGAATCCCCACCAGATCCATGCCGCCCACAGAAAGCACCTGGGGAATGCCGGCCAAAACCGCCGCGTCCAGCCGGTCCTCCCCGGCCGTGGAGGATTCCGCATCCAGCACATGGGCGGCCACCTCCGCCGTCGTGATATCCAAAACTCCCCGAAACATTCCCTCCGCAATCAGAGTCTTCATGGCCTTCCCGCCGGCTCCGTTGGCATGAAAGACAATCGGCTCGTACCCTCTTTTCTCCAGATATTTCGCCGCGTGCACCACACAGGGAGTCGTAATTCCATACATGGACAGGGCAATCCTGGGACGAATCGGTTTCTTTTCCTTCTCTTCTTTTGACTTTTCCGCCGCCATGGCGGCTCCCACCACCGCCCCGGCCGCCTGGTCATATACCCTTGATATGATGGAATTGGTTCCGGAAACGTCCGCCACGGAGTTGATGACGATGAAATCCTTTCCGCCAATAAAGCCGGGCATTTTATCGCTGCATGCCTGGGTGGTCGCCAGTACTTTTGGAAAGCCGATGGGTAAGGTTCGCATCACACTAGCGGCAATCGTTGTCCCACCGCTGCCCCCAATACTCAAAATTCCCTGTATTTCCCCCTTCTCCACCAGTTCCCGGACAAGCCTCCCCGCCCCGGCCATGACGATCGCCATGGACTCCGCCCGCGTTCCGGTGACGAGCTTCTCATAATCCTCCCCCGCATACCGGGCAATCTCATGGCAGCCATAGTCCGCCTTCTCCACCGCCCTGTCGCGGGTACTGGCATCAATGGTCAGCACATCCGCCCCCAGAGCTCTTGTTTTTCGAATGATATACTGATATTCCTCACCTTTCGTATCAAAGGTTCCCAGCACCGCAATCGTCACTTTTTTCATGTTCACACCATTCATATTCACACCGTCCATTCTCAGCAGTCTTCCGCATCACATTCTTGTAATTTCGTGTTTTACAAGATAAATTATAACAGTTTCCCTTATAGCTTGTATATAGTGCAAATTTTTTCAAGGTTCTCAACCTGTTTCAGCCATGTTATAATGTCTTCGGCATTAATTTCTGCTTTTTCGACAAAAAATATGAGTAAGGAGGATTTTTATGTCTGGATATCAGCATGTCGTTTCTGTAAAAGAGGAAAATTATGAACTGCGGCCCTGGGGAGGGTACATGGGTTTTCTCGCCACGCCGGAACTGGTAAACGGCCAGGAGATGGCCGTCGGCGCGACACTTCGCATGAAAAGCGGCCTGCGCCACGATGCCCATCTTCACGACGACTGCGACGAAATCTTGTTTGTCCTGGAGGGGGTCGGGCGGCAAAGCTTCTGGGACGAGGAGGGGAGGGAAACCTCCTATGAGATTCATCCGGGAGATGTGATCTATATCGCCAAAAATCGAAAGCATCTCACCGATAACATTTCCCCGGAAAGGGAGCTGAAGCTCTTTATCATCAATTACTTTGTCCAGGAACAGTCCGACCCTCGCGTAAACGGGTTGATTCCCGCTTCCGCAAATCAGCCCCAGGCAAAGGACTACGGCTCTTTCACGAACGCAATCCGGGAAACAACCTGCGGAAACCGTTCCATAACCGGAGACTTTCTCACTCTGAAGCCACAGGTTTCCTTTGCCGCCGCCCCCGTGACCAACGAGGAACTGATTTTCATTCTGGAAGGAGAAGGGGAAATTTTTTACGCGGAAGGAGAAACGGAACGCAGAGAACCCCTCCACCGGGAAACTCTTGGATTTTTCCACAGGGGGGAAGCCTTTTCCATAAAAAACACGGCGGATGTTCCCATGCGGTTCCTGCGCCTTCGCACCAGGTAAAAGAGAAAAGGAGAATCTATGAGACAACCTATTAATTTCGACGTAATCCGGGAACTGATTCGGGTTTCCAAGATTATGGAGGCCCAGGGCCTCGTCAATACTTACGAAGGGAATCTGTCCGTTCTGGAAGATGGCCTCCTCTATATCACGCCGACCAACACCAGAAAAAACACTTTGACCGAAGAGTTGATCGCCGTCCTCGATGAAAACGACAACCAAATCTTCGGCCAAAAAAAGCCTTCCTCTGAGATCATCATGCACAAGGCAGCCTATGGGCTCCGGCCTGACGTCCGCGCTGTGATTCATTGCCACTCGCCCTATCTCACGGCCCACGCCATCTGTCATGTGCCCATCGACCAGAAATGTCATCCGGAGATGATGATGCGTTTCCGGGACATTCCCGTGGCTCCCTATGGCCGTCCGGGCACCCGCGAAATCATCGACCGCGCCGCCCCCTATCTGAAAGAGCGCAATCTGGTTCTCCTGGGAAACCACGGAGTTCTCGCTGTCGGCTCCACCCTGGAGCTCACGCTGCAGAGAGTCGAGGCCGCGGAAAAATTTGCCGGGATCCTCGCCATCGCCAGGGGACTTGGCAAGACCGTCGACGTCCCTCCGGACGATGTGGAATATTTAAGGAAGATGGACGTCGAGGTATAGCTTCACAAGCTCCAACAAGGATTCCCGGGTGTTCTTCTCCGGGTGCTCCAGCACCTCCTCCAGACAGTGTTCCAGAACGTCCCCTAGTTCCTTCCCTGGCTTCATACCGGCCGCGATCAAGTCGCGGCCGTTGATGGCCAGGTTTTTCAGGGAAACGCATTCCCCCGTCTCTTTGATCTCCCGGTAATACTCCCGGATCGCAAGTAACTTCGGCAGATACGTCTCCTGGGCATACTGGTTTTTTCCCCGGCTGTCCGCCTCGCAGACCTCCAATAAGAGCGGAAACAATTCCTCACCCAGACAGTTCAAGGCCTTCCTCACCCCCGCCTTTGAGACCGGAAAAGGGAAATCATGATAATACACCAGCTTCGTCACCGCGTCCAGGGTGGCATTGTCAAATTTGAGACCCTTGAGGATCTCCTTTGCAAGCTCCGCGCTGATCTTGGCATGGCCGTAGAAGTGGATCGTCCCGTCCGGGTCCATGAGTCTGGCCTTCGGCTTTCCGAAATCGTGGAGCAGCATGGTCCACCGGAGCAGATGGTCCGCCCTCACATGCCTGAGTGCCTTGAGAGTGTGCTCCCCCACGGACAGGTCATGGTAGCGGTTTCTCTGGGGCGTCTCCATGATGCGGTCGAACTCCGGCATGAGGACTGCCGTGATTCCAAGCTCATAAGCCCGTTTGATAGATTCCGGATGATCCGAGCGAAGAAGCTTGTCAAGCTCCACCTGGATCCGCTCCCTGCTGATGAGGGAAAGCCTCCCCGCCATCTCCCGGATGGCGGCCGCGGTCTCCTCCTCAATCGCAAAGCCAAGCTGGGCCGAGAAACGGACTGCCCGAAGCATCCGAAGCGCATCCTCCGCAAACCGCTCGCCCGCGTCCCCCACCGCGCGGATCACACCGCTCTTTAAGTCCTCTATACCGTGAAATTCATCAATCAGCCCTGCTTTCGGACTGTAAGCCATGGCGTTGATGGTGAAATCCCGTCTCTTTAAATCCTCCGTCAGACTGGCCGTAAAGGCCACCTCCCTCGGATGTCTCGCGTCTTCGTATTCCCCGTCTATCCGGTAGGTGGTGACCTCGTAGCCGCAGGTTTCCAGGAGCACCGTGACCGTGCCGTGCTTGATGCCCGTATCCACCGTCCTCCTGAACAGCCGTTTCACCTGCCCCGGCCTGGCCGACGTGGTGATGTCCCAATCCTCCGGCTCCCGCCCGAGGATCGCATCCCGCACGCAGCCTCCCACGGCATACGCTTCAAATCCCGCCTTCTCCAATGTATCAATGATAAACGCCACGTGGGCCGGAATTTCCATTCGCATAAGAAGTGCCTCCTACTTCATTTTTTCCCATACCTCTTTATCACGCACAAGTGTGCTGCTGACGAAAGAAATCAGACCGGACTTATCCGCATACAAACCTTTCCTGACTGAACGAAATTCCGCATTTTCGATATTCAGATACATTCCCATGACGCAAAGCCCCTTCCCGGAACGGCAAATACAACCCGTCTACATTTATTCTACAGCACTCAAAAGTGAAATGCAATGAAAAAAGCTCCCCGCAGACGCAAGGAGGGGAGCCGTGACGGCTCCCCTTAAATTCATATTTCTTGATCTGATTTAGAACAAACCGGTGATCTTTCCGCTCTCGTCCACGTCGATCTTCTCGGCCGCGGGGACCTTGGGAAGTCCGGGCATGGTCATGATCTCCCCGGTCAGGGCCACGATGAAGCCCGCGCCCGCGGAGATCTTCAGGTTCCGCACCGTCACCTCGAAGTCTTTCGGGGCGCCGAGCTTGGTCTGGTCGTCGCTCAGGCTGTACTGAGTCTTCGCCATGCAGATCGGGCAGTTGCCATAGCCCATGTCCTCCAGCTGCTTCGCCTGCTTCTGAGCGTTGGCCGTCAGGACCACTCTCTTGCCGCCGTAGATCTTCTGCACGATCTGGTTCAACTTATCCTCGATGGAGCCGTCAAGCTCGTAGGAGAACCGGAACTCGTTGGGCTCCTCCACCAGGCGGACCACCTCTTCGGCCAGCTTCACGCCGCCTTCGCCGCCCTTTGCCCATACCTCGGACAGGGCCACGTTGACGCCCAGCTCCCTGCACTTCGCCTCCACCAGGTCAAGCTCGGCCTTGGTGTCGGTGGGGAAGGCGTTGATGGCCACCACGCAGGGCAGCTTGTAGACGTTCTTGATGTTGTCCACGTGCTTAAGCAGGTTGGGCAGACCTTTCTCGAGGGCTTCCAGGTTCTCGTTGTTCAGATCCGCCTTGGCAACGCCGCCGTGGTGCTTTAAGGCCCTCACGGTCGCCACGACGACCACCGCGTTGGGGGTAAGCCCCGCCATCCGGCACTTGATGTCCAGGAATTTCTCCGCGCCCAGGTCCGCGCCGAAGCCCGCCTCGGTGATGGCGTAATCCGCCAGCTTCATGGCCATCTTGGTGGCGGTCACGGAGTTGCAGCCGTGGGCGATGTTGGCGAAGGGGCCGCCGTGCACGATGGCCGGCACGTGCTCCAAGGTCTGTACCAGGTTGGGCTTCAGGGCATCCTTGAGGAGTGCGGCCATGGCGCCCTCCGCGTGGAGGTCATGGGCCGTCACGGGCTTCTGCTCGGCAACTTTTCCGTAGGTGTAGCCGATGACGATGCGGCCAAGTCTTGCCTTCAGGTCGTTGATGTCGCTGGCCAGGCAGAGCACCGCCATGATCTCGGAAGCCACGGTGATGTCGTAGCCGTCCTCCCTGGGCGTGCCGTTGGTCCGTCCGCCGAGGCCGTCCACCACGTTACGGAGCTGCCTGTCGTTCATGTCCACGCACCGTCTCCAGGTGATCTTCCTGGGATCGATGTTGAGGGCGTTGCCCTGGAAGATGTGGTTGTCGATCATGGCCGCCAGCAGGTTGTTGGCCGCGCCGATGGCGTGGAAGTCGCCGGTGAAGTGGAGGTTGATGTCCTCCATGGGGACCACCTGGGCATAGCCGCCGCCTGCCGCTCCGCCCTTCACGCCGAAGACCGGCCCGAGGGAAGGCTCACGGAGCGCGACCATCACGTTCTTTCCAAGCTTCTGAAGGCCGTCCGCCAGGCCCACCGTGGTGGTGGTCTTTCCTTCACCTGCCGGCGTCGGGTTGATGGCCGTCACCAGAATCAGCTTGCCGTCTTTCCTGTCGGACTCTTTCAACAGGTTGTAGTCAATTTTTGCCTTGTACTTTCCGTACTGCTCCAGATACTTCTCGTCGATGCCGGCTTTCGCGGCGATCTCCGTGATAGGAGACATGGTGCACTCCTGCGCGATCTCGATGTCTGTTTTGAATCCCATAATGTTACCCTCCTTGAAAAATTATATTTCCTGCCCTTTCCCCCGCGCGGCATGCGCGCAAATGAAAAAGGGCAGTATTCACAAAATGAAATACTGCCCAGACGGTCGGCCTTTTATGATTCCGGTTCCACTGTGGTACTCCACAATTATCCGTCAGTCCCCGGAACTTCTCACTGATAGGTTTATCATAACGCCTGACATGGCGTTTGTCAATCACAAACTCAGATAATTTTAATACGCCTTCCCCCAATAGACCAGCTTTTTCGCCGGCTTCCCGCAGACGGGGCACACGTCCCCCAGGGATTCCTGCTCGAAAGGCATGCAGCGGGAGGTGGCCGTGGTGTCCTCCTTGATCTTCATCTCGCAGACCTCGTCGCCGCACCACATCATCTTCACGAAGCCGGGCTTTTCGGCCACGATCTCCTTGAATTCGTCGTAGGTCCTCGCCTCGTAGGTGTGGGTCTTTAGATGCTCCTTCGCCCTGGCAAGCATGTCGCTCTGGATGGCTTCTAGGATCCCGGCCGCCTTTTCTCCCAGCTCGTCCAGGGAAACGACCACCTTTTCCCTGGTGTCCCGGCGCACGATCACGGCCTGGTTCTGCTCCATGTCCTTGGGACCGATCTCCACGCGGATGGGAATCCCCCTCATTTCCTGCTCGCTGAACTTCCAGCCGGGGCTCTTGTCGGAACCGTCCAGCTTCGCGCGGATCCCGGCCGCTTTCAGGGCCTCGCAAAGCTCGGCAGCCTTTTCCATAACGCCTTCCTTCCTCTGGGAGATGGGGATCACCATGGCCTGGACCGGCGCGATCCTGGGCGGAAGCTTCAGGCCGCTGTCGTCGCCGTGTACCATGATCAGGGCGCCGATGATCCTGGTGGACAGGCCCCAGGAAGTCTGGTGCACGTATTGAAGCTGATTTTCCCTGTCAGAATACTGGATGTCGAAGGCCCTGGCAAAGCCGTCGCCGAAATTGTGGCTGGTGCCCGACTGGAGCGCCTTCCCGTCATGCATCAGCGCCTCGATGGTGTAGGTGGAATGGGCTCCCGCAAATTTTTCCTTGTCGGTCTTCTTCCCCTTCACCACGGGAATCGCCAGGATCTCCTCACAGAAATCCGCATAGACGTTCAACATCTGGATGGTTCGCTCCTCGGCCTCCTCCGCAGTGGCATGGGCCGTATGTCCCTCCTGCCACAAAAATTCTGCGGAACGAAGGAAGGGGCGGGTAGTCTTCTCCCAGCGGACCACGGAACACCACTGATTGTACAGCTTCGGCAAATCCCTGTGGGACTGAATGATCCTGGCATAAAAATCGCAAAACAGCGTCTCGGAAGTGGGACGCACGCAGAGCCTCTCTTGAAGGGTCTCCAGGCCGCCCTGGGTCACCCAGGCCACCTCCGGGGCAAATCCCTCCACATGGTCCTTTTCCTTTTGGAGCAGGCTCTCCGGAATGAACATGGGCATGTACACGTTCTCCACGCCGGTCTCCTTAAAACGCCGATCCAACTCCTTCTGGATGTTCTCCCAGATCGCGTATCCGTCGGGCCGGATGATCATGCAGCCCTTGACGTTGGAATACTCCACCAGCTCCGCCTTTTTCACTACATCTGTATACCACTGGGCAAAATCCTCGTTCATGGATGTGATGGATTCCACCAGTTTCTTTTCCTTTGCCATGTCGTTCTCCTTCCGGCCTCCCCTCAGGCCTCTCCTGTCTTCTCAAATATCACGGCTACGCCGTCAAAGTCCATGTGGAGCCTTCCCGACGTGTCAACCTGAACCGGCTGGACACTTCCCTCGATCTCCAAATAGTACATACCGTTTCCAGCCTCATCTCTTCTCCAGGTTCCGTCTCCAACCTCGCCAAACATATCGAGATGGAAACTGCCCGCCGGCTGGCAGCTTAGCATCACAGCCGCTCCGGGCATTCCGCCGACCTCCAAAAACTGATCCATGGGAATATCCAAGCCTCCACTGGAGACCATCGTCCCCTGCCACACGCCCACAAGAGCGGAATCTGTATTTTCCCTCTGGCTCTTTTCCAATTGACGCTGCACATATTCTTCCCGCTTCTCACGGATTGCCTGCTCCACCTGAGCATAATCCCCATTCAGAGTGTTTAAGGCGCTGTCAAACACCAGGATCGCCGCCTCGTAGTTCTCATCCGTTCCAATGGCCGTCTCTGCCTTAGCCAAAATATCCTGCTTATATTTTTCACTGTAATCCTTTAAGGCCGTCTCAAGCTTCTCGTTTCCTGCATTTTCCAGAAGCCCCTCGCGGATCACCTCCAGCGCTTCAAAATAATTGTTCTGCGACGCATGCTCGGCTGCTTTGGTAAGAACAGAATCAATCCCATATTGCGCTTTCCCTTCCTGCAGCTCTTCCAAACGACTGCCAAGTTCAATATCACCTGTCAGGATCTCCAATCCTTTCTCCACAAGCTCCATGGCGGAGTCAAAATCTTTGATCTCCTCATATGCGCCCGCCTCTTCGAGCAGTTTGTCTTTATATCTGCCTTTCGCTGTCTCCAGCTTCTCCTGTGCAGTTCCATAATTCGGATCTGACTCCACAACCTCACCGTACAGACGGATGGCATCCTCGTATTCCTCCCGTTCCATACACTGCTCTGCCTCTTCAAAGGCATCCCTGGAATCGCCAAGCTCCCTGACAAAATCCAGCGCATCCTCCACGTAATCGTCATCCCAAAAATCCTCAATCCCTTTCAGATGACGTTTCACCGTAGAATAATCCATCGTTCCGGCAACGAATTCTTCCCTGAGAGCATCCACGGCCTTCCTGAGAATCTCGTCGGCCTTCGCCTCTTTCTTTTCATCCCCCTGGAAATGTTCCTCATATAGAGCAGCGGCGGCAGACCAGTCTCTGTCCTCGATGCAGTTCTTCAACTTATTCTCCGGACTGAGAAGCAAAAACAGCAAAACGGCAACCGTCACTGCAAGCACAGCCACAACACAGGACAACGAAATAATCAATGCCTTTTTCTTCTTTTTCTTTGGCGGCTTATTGTCGGGCTGGGGCGGCTGCCCATAAGACCCGGCCGCTTGTCTGCCCTGTTCAGAATACATTCCGTCTCCATAAGATGGCTGCCCTCCCTGAGGTTCAGGCCGGCCACCTCCATATGGCGGATGAATATGTCCTGTCCGGCTGCCTTCGCCGCCCTCATAAGAAGACTGTCCCTCCGGCATCTCTAAGATCAGCTCATCCTCCATATTTTTCATGATCTTTTTTTCCAGATCCGTCACCGAAGGCTCCGTCGGTTCCGGTCTCACCGGCTGAGCCGGTTCCGAATTCACCGGCTCAGCCCCCGTCGGCTCCGGATTCCCTGGCTCTGTCTCTCCTGCCGGCTCCAGATTATCCGATTTTACTGTCTCCTCCTGATCCTTTACCGCTCCAGCCTCTTCCTCGTACACAGGTGACCCACAATTATCACAAAACCGATCCTCATCCCCAAGTTTTTTCCCACAATTACAGCAATACATACCGGACTCCTTTCTGCTGTGTAATGCCGTTTTCTATAGTATACTCCAGACTCTTTCCGACTGTCAAACAGATTCCCTTATGCGGGCTTCTACACAAGATTATGAAAGCCTATAAATACACCGGTCTCCTGTATCTATAGGCTTTCCCTTCTTAAAATATATGAATATCAATATGCTCGTAAAATAAATCCGCACATCCTGCGTCGAAAAACGCGCCACAAACGTTACCTCTACAGCCGGCTCAGCCCAGGCGACCTCACGGCACACAAGGTATCCTGCTTAGTGCTGCTCCATTCCTGGCCTGACACGGTTCACAGGGCCCTGTTGCGTAAGACCCAAACTTCAACGCTACTTATAAAGGGCAGCTTCACAGCTTGTAATCCTCGGCAGGATATCACCCCTGCTATAGCGGATTGCAGGTACAGGACACCGCTAACTCCCCGGCTGTGCGGAAGCTTTAAAACAAAGTCATACCCCAATAGTATACTCTGCCGGAATCCGTTTGTCAAATGCTTTATTTTCTTCCGACAGGCTTGCCATCCCGGAGCGAGTCAGAAAGAAGCGCGTCAAGCAAATCAAACTCTGCGTCCACGTCCTCCTCTTCCTCCGGCAGCGGAAACCATTCCTCTTCCTCTTCAAGAGTAATTTCCTCAAAACCGCTTTCCTCTGCGTCCGTCTCGCTCTGCTCTGCGGTCTCATCATCCTCTGCCTCTGATTCTTCTTGTTTTTCGAGCTCAAAGACTTCCGGACTTCGCTCGTCTTCGTCTAGTTCTACAGGGCCAACATCCTCCGGCTCCTCAAAATCGCCGGCTTCCGGCGCTGTCTCTTCCGATTCTATCAAGTCAAGAGTTTCCGGCGCTGCATCCTCCGGTTCTGCCAAATCAAGGACCTCCGGCTCTTCTGCACAAACGCCTTCTGATCCCTCTCCGAGATCGACTGCCTCATCCTCTTCAAGATCAAACAGCTCCAAATCGATATCTTCCAGGTCAAAATCCTCGGCCTCCGCTGTAGCTGCCTCCTCCTTGACAGCCATCTCTTTCCCCGCAGCGATGGGCTCCTCCCATGCGGTCGTTCTGTCTTCCTCCTCCAAGACTTCGGCTACGGCCTCCCTGACCAGCTCCAGCTTACCGGTATCTTCAAAGTTCGGCAAGGGGGCTGTATCCCATTCCGGCTCCCCCGCCTCCGATTCAGCCTCTGTCAACCGTTTTTTTTTCTGTTCCCCTTCAACCGCCTCAGATGGTTCCGCTTCCTCCTTCTGGTGCTCTATCTCTCCATTTGCAGTATCCCTGTCTGCCGTGTCAGAAAGGTCGTCAGCCCCCTCCTCCCCATAGACTTCTTCATACTCTTCATCATCATGGTCATAAAAGCCATCGGCCGCCTCTTCTTCATAGAAATCATCATCCAAATCGTCGTCGTCATAGAATTCTTCTTCATAGAAGTCCTCTTCATCATCCTCCGGTTCAGATTCCCGCTCATAGGAGGTTTTCCTGTCAGCCGCCTGATACGGTTCTTCCTCCTGACGTCTTTTTCTCGTCAAGGCTGCCGTCAGAGCAATCAACAAGATAAAACATCCAACAGAAAGACAAATGATAATCATCATCCGACTCTTCAAAGACTTCTGATAAACTTCCTGAGCGCTTCTCAGTTGGTTCTGAGAAATCTTTCCCTCCTGCCCGATCGACAAAAGGCCCTCGCCTGCGGTAATCACCGTGCCTTCGCTCTCATCATAAATATAGAAAGCCGTTTTCCCTTCCGGGCTTGTGCCATAAATCAAATATAATCCTGTAACCTCATAATTGGAGGGGAACTGCCATACCGGGACCGTCTGACCGCCAACGGAGGCCGTCGCCGCCTCAAACCCACTGGGGACAATCGCTTCGTCAGGCACTGCCAACGTATAAGTCTTTCCTGCTGTGACGATCGTACCTGCCGCCTGCCCTGCCGTTCCAGGATCTTCACCACCTGCCACTTCTCCATCCGGGAGCTCTCCGCTTCCCGGAACCTGGCCATCCCCCAAATTATCTTCGCCCACAGCAGAAGCTTCCGTCCCGGGTTCTTCCCCGTCGGCTCCTGCTTCCTCCGGACTCTCCGTCTCCTGACTTTCGGAGGCAGACAGGTTTCCTGAGATCAGAGGGCTGCTTGCAATGCCCCCTCCCAGTTGGCTTCCGGGGGCCGTCTGACTTCCCTGAGCCCCAGAGCTCTCTCCCTCCTCCGCCGTGCCCCGAGTCACCTGGATCGTGTATCTGGCAGACGTCACTCCGTCCGC